>CAZFLF010001104.1:0-2935 GCA_964519825.1 uncultured Pirellulaceae bacterium
GCCCGACGCCGCGGCCCCAGCACCAGAAGTCGCGCCGGCGGACGACACCGAAGGAGGCTTGATTGGGCCGGTGCAGATCGAGTTCCTGGAAGGACTCGATACGATGATCATTCGCGGCAACAAACGGGACGTGGCTCGCGTCCGCAAGATCATCGAGGACATCGAACGTCTGAGCGCGACCACACAACCGGTCATCGAGATCTATCACATGCAGCATCTCAACGCTGAGGCGGCTGCCACGATGGTCACGGAGTTGTACCAAGAGATCCTTTCGCCGCGTCAGGGGCAAGTCAGCATTCGGGCACTTGGCGAGCCAAATGCGATCCTGTTGATCGGCCGAGAAGAGAGCGTTTTAGTGGTAAAGAATCTTATTCAAAAGATCGATCAACCCTCCCCTCCCGCCAGTCAATTCGAGGTCTTCCGGCTGAAATTCGTTTCGGCCGTCGATGCCGAACAGACGGTGCGAAACTTCTTTGTAAATATGCCCGGAAGGGATACCATCCTTCGCACCGGGTTGGGTACGCGGGTGCAAATCATCGCCGACTTTCGCACCAACTCGTTAATCGTGCAGGCGGGTCCGCGCGACTTGGAGGAAGTGCGGCGGCTGGTCGAGAACATCGACGTCGATGGCACAAGTGCCACTGCCCAGCTCAGGGTGTTCAAACTCAAAAACGCTCTTGCCGAGACCCTGGCGACGGTGTTGCAGTCCGCGATTTCGGGACAGGCCGCCACGGGGGGCCAACAGCCAGGGGGCCAAGGTCAACAACAGCAGCAGCAACAACAACAAGGCGGAACGGCCACGCAATCGCAGTCACGCCTGCCGTCTACATCGCTCGAGTTCATGTTGATCGACCAAGACGGCGGCAAATTGCTGCGCAGCGGCATCCTGGCGGATGTCCAAGTCACCGCCGACGCGAATAACAATTCGCTGATTGTTCGTGCTCCGGCCAAGAGTATGGAACTGATCGCTGCACTGATCGACCAACTCGATAAACTCCCCGATGCCAGCGCCCAGGTCAAAGTCTTCACGATCTTGAACGGCAATGCGACCAGTCTGGCTCAAATGCTTCAAACACTGTTTGGTCAGCAAGCGACCGCCGGACAGGGGGGCAACCAGAATACACTTGGCGGCTTGTTCGGCGCGGCCGCACAGCTCCAGACCGCCACGGGAGGGGGCGAATCGTCGTTAGTTCCGCTGCGATTCGCTATCGACTTACGCACCAATTCGATCATCGCTTCCGGATCAGAAACCGACCTGGAAGTCGTCGAAACGATTCTGCTGCGCCTTGATGAGAAAATCGACGATCGCCGGTTATCCGTGGTGCGGTTGCGCAACACCCAAGCTGCGTCCGTTGCCACAGCGGTGCAGGGATACTTGACTAGTTTGCAGCAACAGTTCACCCAGCTTGTGCAAACCCAGTCGATCTCCGCGAATGAGTCGGTTGAGCGCCAAGTGTTTGTCATTGCGGAAGCCGTTACAAACAGCTTGATCGTGAGTGCTTCGCCGCGCTACCAGGAAGAGATTATGAATGTCATCAAGCAATTGGACGTTCGCCCGCCGATGGTGATGGTGCAGGTTCTGATCGCGGAGGTAGAGCTTCTTGATACGTTCGAGTTCGGTTCCGAATTCGGATTCCAGGACTCGCTCGTCTTCGACCGCGGTAAGGCGGTGGGTACCCCGCCCGGTTCCGATGCTCAGTCAAACCCAGGATTCAATTTCAACCCCAGTTCGTCCTATCCAAATGTCCGGAGCTTCTCGCAGGAGACGCTGGCTGGACAGTCCTTAACTAATTTCGGCGTGGGCCGCACCAGTGCCGGGCTCGGCTACGGCGGGTTAGTGCTCTCCGCAGCCAGTGAGTCGGTGAATATTTTGCTGCGTGCATTGCACGATAACAATCGACTGCAAATCCTCAGTCGTCCACAGATCATGACCATGCACAATCAGCCAGCATATGTGCAAGTTGGACGAGACGTCGCGCGAATCACTGGGACCAATGTCACGACAGGAGTCGTTACACAAAACGTTGAAGATATCGCGACCGGTTTAATCCTTAGTATTCTGCCACTGATAAATGACGATGGTGTGATCGTCATGGGAATTGAGGCGGAACGGTCGGAGATCGGAACAACCGGGGGCACGACTATTTCTGACGGTGTGACTATTCCAGACATTCTTCGAACCAAGGCATCAACCACGATCAGCGCTCGAGATGGTCAGACGGTGGTCTTTGCCGGACTAATTAGCAAGAATAACGAGATTACGCTCAGGCGAGTCCCTTATCTGTCGGATATTCCCGTACTCGGGAACCTTTTCCAGTTTGAATCCAACTTTGAACGACGCTCTGAGCTGCTTGTAGTGATGACGCCGTATCTGGTGCGAAACGAAGCGGAGGCCGAAATGATCAAGCTTCGCGAGACCGAGCGGATGAGTTGGTGTTTGGCGGACGTGGTGAACGTGACGGGAGACTGGGGACTGCAGGGAGGACAATGTGCATTCTGCAATACCGACGCCCCGCTGATCTTCCCGGACATTGATCCGACCGGAACGATGGGCTCTCCGACACATGCCGCACCAGAGATGCATTCACACTCCTCGAACCAAGAGGCGCCGTCCAACCGTCGCGGTCCAGCGCTGCAGCCAATTCCCATTCCGGCGGACAACGAGGGGATCGTCGGCCCGCCCGTGCCCGAACCCGATTCGACGGCTGCGCGGCCGACGAATGTCACCTACGGCCCGCCACCGTCGGACGTGAGCCCTGCGACCTACCGCACCGTGAGGCTCCCTGCGCCGAAATGATGGTTTCGGATCGCTGACCTACGCGCTGTTAAACGAATGACCTATGACCAATGACAGTAGTTTCAAGTTCGCAGGTTTCGCAGTTGCGTTTACTCCGAAGGAGTTATGTCACATAGCCCAGGGTTGCGAGCGGAGCGA
>CAZFLF010001105.1:0-2929 GCA_964519825.1 uncultured Pirellulaceae bacterium
GTTGCACCAGATCCGTCCCGCCGCTTGCATGTCCTTGAGCGCCGTCGCCAGGATCGCGTCGTCGACCAGGTAGGTGAATCCTGCCGCCAGCAAAGCGCGATCGTGAGTTGTGCGCAACGGAAACTGCCCGTGCAGTTTCTTCAGTGCCGCCTCAATGCGATCGTAAAGTCGCGCGAGGACTAGGCGATGCAATCGCACCTTGCGGGACGGCGACACGACTATCTCGCGAAGATCGCCACGTTCTCGCAATTGACCAGCCAGTCCGTCCAACGAATCAATTCCAGCGGTGCGCGCCAGGTCGCTGGGCTGCCAGTCACGCAAGCCCGCGAAATACAACGCTGCCGAGGCACGTTCAATGGGGTCCGTTCCCGCCAATTGCGAAATCATGTTGAGCGTCTCCGGTTCGGCTTTGCGAATGCGTTCCGCATTCGGGTCGAGCACGCGACCGCCACCAATCGTCGCCGCCGGTGACTCAAAGCGGATGACGAATGGCTGGTTCCACACGGACACGGTCGGCTCGCTCAAGAACAATTGCCCGGGACCTGTTTCGCCGGGCTCCAGCGATTCCTTGCCGAGCAGTCGCACCGCAGCGACCAACTCTGCGGTCCCAATATGCAGTTTCAGACGCGATCGATTCTTGAGCGGTCGTGGCGAAGAGCTGAGCACGCTCAAGGATGCAGTCAGCAGCTTACTGGGCCGCAGATGTCCCGCCGAACATAGTTGCTGGCCGCGGAGGATCTCGTCGTGATGAACGCCAACGAGATTAATCGCGGCACGCTGGCCACGCTGGACCGACTCAACCGATCGGTCGTGATTGTGAATTCCCCGCACGCGAACTGCCACGCCGCCCGGTTCAATCGCCAATTCATCCCCCACGCTACATTGGCCGCCACTGACGCTGCCTGTAACGACCGTCCCGTGGCCGGCAATTGAAAACGACCGGTCGATAGCCAGGCGAAACGGCCCCTGTCGTTGTCCGGGGCGCGCCCCGCCGGAAACCTGCCGCGCAGCAAGTTCCAGTTCGCGGCGGAGATCATCAAGTCCGCTGCCAGTCACAACGCTGGTCCGGACGATTGGCGCCTGCTCCAAAAACGTGCCTGCCACCAGTTCGCGGATCTCCGCTTCAACCAGCTCGAGCCAGTCGGTGTCGACTAGATCGGCTTTGGTCAGCACGATGACCCCGGCCCGCAAATCCAGCAAACGGAGAATGTCGAAATGCTCGCGAGTTTGCTGCTTGATCGCATCGTCCGCCGCGACGACCAGCATCACCAAGTCCATGCCCGTTGCACCACACAACATATTGCGGATGAACCGTTCATGCCCGGGAACGTCGACGATGCCCAGGCGATAATCCCCGACGACCAATTCGGCGAATCCAAGTTCGATGGTGATGCCACGACGCTTTTCCTCGGGCAAGCGATCGGTATCGACACCGGTAAGCGCTTGGATCAGCGACGTCTTGCCATGATCAATATGACCGGCTGTGCCCAGTATCAAGTCCGTCGTGGTCATGGCGAATCGCTGGCATCTTTCTCTGATTTGTCTCAAAACTAGTACGATGGCCTTCCTAGGCCGTCGCCAGCCGGTTTGCGTGAGTCGGCGACGGCCTAGGAAGGCCATCGTACACCGGCCGTCAATTCCGTTTGACACAGAGCCTAGTTGGCAGCCGGTTTTTCTTGGCTGGCGAGGTGTTTCTCGAGCATCCTGGCCCGCAGATAATTCCCGTGTTCCTGCAGCGATTTGTCGGCGAGCAGCAGTCGCTGTGCCTCGGCCAGATTCCCTTGCGCTTCGTAGGCCCGCGCGAGGTCATACCGTGCCAGCGGTGTCCAGGGGCCATCCGGCCAGGCTTCCAAGGTGCGACCTCGCAACCATTCCATGGCCGCGACGGGCTGACCAGATTCTAATTGGCACAACCCGATCCAGAAGCTGGCATGTTGCTTGGTCCGCGTAAGTACCCCTTTGAACATCTCCACCTGCATTGCCCATTGCTGATCATTAAGTCTGGGGGGCCGCGAGAAGTTAAGGCTTCTCTGCACTTCCGGATTGGTCCCCAATTCGTTGAGATTGTCTTGTGGAATGCGAGTCTGCAGGAGCAATGTCTTAGCGCCCTGGCGCTCGTCAAGGTTTTCGATTTCGCCACGTAAGTAGACGATGCGTCCGCGGACTAACGGCGTGCGGTTCATAAACATGCTGTTCTCAATCTGATAAATCGCCGCTGCCTGGGGATCTTTACTGAGTTTTTGTTCGACGGCGGCACGATACCAGTTCGCCTCAAATGGCACGCTCCACAAATACACGTCGCTGATTCCTGGGCAGGATCGCAATTTGGCAGCCAGCGACGAAACGGGCACGGAGAGGACGGTTCGATGTTCTCCCACCAATTGCTTCTCAGCCAGTTGAGTCCGTTGAGCCAGATTGGCTCCAACCACGTCGATCAACGCCACGACTTCGGCCAAGTCCTCCGCAGCCACGCGATAAGGATGCTGTTCATCGATTTCCAAGTTTTGAAGCAGCGATGGGTCCGCGAGCACCTCGCCCAGCGTGGACGCCCCTTCCCAATTCTTGCCGGCGATCGGCATCCCGAGCTTCATGTCGAGAAGGTAAAGCTGGTTTCCGAGAAGCACTCCGGATACCCAGGGTCGCGGTCGCGGCGGAATCGTGCGGCCCGGGAACGCCAGCGTGACGACATCAATCCCCTGTTGCCGTGCCATCAACGTGAACAACCGCATCCGCTGCCAGGCATCGCCGTGACCATACAACAGGGTTTGCATCGGCTCCATCTGATAGCCTGGTCCCGGAACGCCGCGTAACGCCGCGGGTTCTACCGCCGCAGTCGACGCGGTTGAGTCCCCCGTTTTGGCCGACGGTGCCGCAGTCGACTCGTCAGGACTGGCGAGTTCGGCATCGAGCTGAATGTTACGGACTGTCC
>CAZFLF010001106.1:0-2907 GCA_964519825.1 uncultured Pirellulaceae bacterium
ACGAGGTCTGGTCACTGGCACTTCCGTCCGACTGGAATCCCGGTAAATAGTTTCCTTGTTGGTCCATCTTCGGATGGCTGCGGCTGTCGCTGCGTTTTTCAACCGCTCACGTTTCCGGCATGGCCGTTCGAGGAAGAGGGAAATCGCCGGTATGCGAACGATCCAGATCGCCGCCGCAAGCCGGCTCCACTTCGGCCTGCTGGCCCCGAACGACGGATGCGAGCGCCGTTTCGGCGGTGTCGGCGTCATGATCGAAACGCCGTCGGTCCGGTTATCGGTCTCGGGGTCGAAACAGTTCCTGGTCGAGGGCGCTGGTGGAGACCGAGTGTGCGAGTTTGCTGCGAGATGGGCCGCCTCGCGGGGCGATGCCGCGCCGCCGGCATGCCGCATCGTCATCGAGTCGCTGCCGAGAATGCACGCTGGTTTGGGGGTCGGAACACAACTCGGATTGTGCGTCGCGCGTACCCTAAATGAATTCGTTGGCGAGTCACCTGCCTCACCGGCCGAATTGGCTCGCAGTGTTGGGCGCGGGGAGCGGTCGGCAGTGGGAACATACGGCTTTTTTTATGGCGGATTGATTGCCGAACAGGGTAAGTCAGTTGACGACCAGCTCGCGCCGCTCGATTTTCAGCTGGCTTTGCCGGACCCGTGGCGATGGCTGTTAGTTTGTCCGCGCGACGGCGGGGGACTACACGGGAACCAGGAGCAACGGGCCTTTTCGGAAATGCGCGGTCATGCCAGTAGCTCGGTCGGAGAATTACTCTCGGAAATGCATGACCGGCTGCTTCCGGCGGCACGTCGGGGCGACTTCGTGGGATTCAGCGCCAGCATCTATCGCTTTGGGTACCAATCCGGATTGAACTTCGCGACTGTTCAGGGAGGTGCTTACAACGGTCCCCGGTTACATCAGATCGTCGAGACGATTCGCACGCTCGGCGTCGAGGGAGTGGGGCAAAGTTCTTGGGGACCGACGATTTTCGCCCTGTGTCCTGATGACTCGGCCGCCCACGAATTGGCCGATCGCTTGCCGCAACTTCTCGCCGACTCCGACGTAACGATCGCCGCTACTTGGAATCATGGAGCTCGCGTTCATTGCACGGACTAGTGGCCGTGTTGCTCCGCAACACGCTGGCCGCAGTACCTATCCATTCGAGTCATCGCTGCCAGTCCGAAGCTCCATCTATTACCTCCCGGTGTGAACCGTCTTCCATCGTTTCGTGTCAACTCGCCACGCACCCTTGGCTGAAAGGGGACGCCGTCGCTATACTCCGCGCGGCCGACCGCCAGACATTTGGAGTGCGGCGGCTCGACGCCGCTTTCCCTTCCGAGACACGACGTAAGTCGAAAAGAAAGTCGCTTCGCCACGATCCAAAGCGGCGTCGAGCCGCCGCACTCCAAATTAGTTTCCGGTAGGAGTTCTCCTTCACTGGGAGATTGCCATTCATGGTTGAACTGGGTGTCAACATTGACCACGTGGCCACGGTCCGCCAAGCCCGCAAGACTTTTGAACCCGATCCGGTCTGGGCGGCGACGCTCGCGGAACTCGGCGGTGCAGACGGGATTACCGTCCACCTTCGTGAGGATCGGCGTCATATCCAAGATCGCGATGTGCGCGTGCTGCGCGAGACAGTGAGCATTAAGCTGAATCTCGAAATGGCGTGCCACGACGAGATTGTCGACATCGCGCGCCAGATAAAACCCGAACAAGCCACGATCGTGCCCGAACGGCGCGAGGAAGTCACGACGGAAGGAGGCTTGGACATCATTTCCGCGAGGCGGGCCGTCGAAACAGTCATCAAGCGGCTGCAGGACGAAGGAATCTATGTCAGCTTGTTCCTCGATCCCGACGCCGCGCAACTCGACATCGCCTCTGAACTCGGCGCGCAAGCCGTCGAATTGCACACCGGTTCGTATGCGCTTGCTAAGGGAGCTGATCAACAAGTGGAGTTGGCCAAGCTCGTGGCCGCCGGCCGCCAGATCCGCGATTACGGAATGGCGCTGCATGCCGGACACGGGCTGAACTACCACAATGTCTTGCCAGTCGCCGCGATTCCCGATATGCACGAACTCAATATCGGTCACGCCATCGTGGCGCGCGCGGTAATGATCGGGATGGAGCGGGCAGTGCGGGAGATGAAGGACCTAGTTTCGCGGCCCTATCCGTGAAGGTTGTTAAGAGTGTGAGGGTCTGAGGGTCTGAGGGTCTGAGAACTCTCAAACTCTCACAGCCGCTTGAGCAAGATATTGCGCAGAGCAGCTTTCGTGTTCCAACTCGCGATTCCCAGTGGTCGCATTGGCTCTTGTTCCCACCAAATCGATAGCTTGCGGTTGGTGGTCTCCGCATCGATGCACTGTTTGCCGTCGATCCACGCCTGAACTTTGTCAGGTGTCACCCGGAGTCGAATCGCGTACCACTGATTCTGTTTGAATTCTTGGTAACCGGTCGTCTCGTTTTCGACTGCCGATGCGCCGTCCAGGTTGGACAAGCCGGTTACTCCGCCGCCCCATCCGCCAATGATCAAAGACAAGTAACTTTGTCCCACCGGGAACGTCAAGCCGCAAAAGAAGTCGCTCCCATCGATGCGTTTGGCTTCGAGCGAGATTTCGTAATTCATGCGCGGTGGGGCGCCCGCAAACGAGATTCCGGTTGCGGGTTGCCCTTGGCCGAGGACAATTTCGCCTTGTTCCACCTGCACCTTTCCATGCCTTTCGAAATCGACTTGATCGGCGATTCGCCAGCCTTCGAGGTCGTGGCCGTTGAACAATGACCAGACCCCGGGATCGGCATCGACTCTTGTCAATTCGATCCAATGACTGAGCGCGTTACCGGCTTTCCGATCGGGCAGCGATATCGCGGTGAGAGCGCCACTCAGTTTTTCTCCACGCAACTTGGCGCGCAAGTGCAAA
>CAZFLF010001107.1:0-2902 GCA_964519825.1 uncultured Pirellulaceae bacterium
AGATCCGCAGTCCTGCCGACGAAACCTACGAAAAGTTGCCGTTCTACGCTTGGATTGGGGTACTGGAAGTCTGGGTCATCGATCGCGACACGAAAGTGCCAGAGTTGTATCTCTGCCGAGACAACGTTTACGAGCCGCAACTTCCCGCAGCGGACGGTTGGTTGGTCAGCCGAGCCACCGGCATTGAGTTTCGTGCGGCAGCCCGTCGTAAGTTAGAATGTCGCGTGTCGGACCAGCCCGCGACAACGGCCCTGCTGCCGCAGTAACCCAAAACGTGCCAGTCCAACGTGCCCGTTAGTACGTGCCAGTCCAAACGCTGCGCAGAACCAGGTTCTGCGAGCGTCCCACCTGAACGCCTTTTACCATTTGGCTAAACTATGAACCGGATGATCGCCTACGTCGGCCCTGTTGGCTTTCTATGTTTAATGGTGGCGCCGATTCAAGCGGCGAGTATCACCGCTTTGCCCGCCAAGGTCGCACTCCACGGCAAAGAGTCGTTGCAGCGGATCATCGTGCAGCGGTCGGACAACGGTGCAATTGGCGCACAAGTGCGCGAGGGAGTGGAACTCACTTCCAGCAATCCAGGAATTGTGACGACCGACAGTGGGATCATTCTGCCCAAGGCCAACGGTAACGCGACGGTCACGGCTAAAGCCGGCGACCAAACCGCGACCGTCGAAGTCACGGTGACCGGGATGGATCAGCCGTTCTCTTGGAATTTCCGGCAGCACGTTGAAGCCATCCTGTCGAAGACCGGCTGCAATTCTGGTGCGTGCCACGGAGCTTTGGCGGGTAAAGGTGGATTCAAGCTGACGCTGCGGGGTTACGACCCGCCGAAGGACCATCACATGATCACGCGCCAAGCCAACGGCCGGCGCATCGAAATGGCTGATCCGGGTCATAGTTTGCTGCTGGCCAAACCCTCTGGTGCGATCGCACATCGGGGTGGGGTGCGGTTCGAGATCGATTCGCTGGATTACCGTGTGCTCGCCGAGTGGATCACGGCGGGCGCGCCCGGCCCACGCGACGACGACGCAAAGCTCGAACGGATCGAGGTGCTGCCAGAGAAAACCGTGCTGAAGCCCGGCGATAAGCAACAGGCGCTCGTGCGAGCCTTCTATTCGGACGGCCACATGGAAGACGTGACTCGGTGGGCTAAGTTCACTTCCACCAATGAAACGGTCGCGACCTGCGATCAGGACGGTTTGATTTCGGTCATCGGGCCAGGCGAAGGAGCTGTCACGGCGTGGTTTACCAGCAAGATCGTCATCGCCGGGATCACAGTGCCGTACAACAACCAACTTCCCGCGGACCTCTTCGCCAAGGCCGAGCGTCGCAACTTCATTGACGAACTGGTGCTGAAACAGCTGCAACGGATGAACATCGCTCCGTCACCGATGGCCAGCGACACGGAGTTCGTGCGCCGAGCGTTTCTCGACACAATTGGAGCGCTCCCCACGCCGTCCGAGGTCCGAGCCTTTCTGGCGGACGCGGCCGTGGACAAACGAGACAAGCTGATTGATCAGTTGCTATCGCGCCCGGAATTCGTCGACTATTGGACCTACAAATGGTCCGACATGTTGACCATCACCGGCGAGCGCCTGCGACCGAATGCGGTGAAGGCATATTACCTGTGGATTCGCCAGCGGGTCGCGGCCAACCAGCCATGGGACCAATTCGTCCGCGAAATCGTGACGTCTCAGGGGAGTGCGACGGAAAACGGTGCGACGAACTTCTTCGCATTGCATCAAGATCCGGAGAATATGAGCGAGAACGTCTCCCAGGCGTTTCTCGGCCTGTCCATCAATTGTGCGAAGTGTCATAACCATCCGCTCGAGAAATGGACGAACGACCAGTACTACGCCATGGCCAACTTGTTCTCGCGCGTCCGCGGCAAGGGCTGGGGGGGTGATCCGCGGAGCGGTGACGGAACGCGAATGCTCGTCGTGGTCGACAAAGGCGAGTTGACTCAACCCGCCACCGGACGTCCGCAGCTCCCCACTCCGCTCGACGGCCAACCGATTCCGTTCGATGCTCCCGGGGACCGACGGATTCATTTGGCGAACTGGCTGACTTCGCCCGAGAACCCCTACTTCGCCCGCTCGATCACCAATCGCATCTGGGCAAATTTCTACGGCATCGGACTCGTCGAATCCGTGGATGATATGCGAGTCTCGAACCCGGCCAGCAACGACGAGCTGCTCGCAGCAGCCGCGAAATACTTGATCGATCGCAAATTCGATCTCAAGGAATTAATTCGGGCCATCCTGCAGTCGAAGACGTACCAGCGCAGCAGCCATCCGCTGCCAGAGAATCAGGCCGAGAGTCGTTTCTATTCCAGGTATTACCCCAAACGCCTCATGGCCGAAGTATTGCTCGACGCCATGTCCCAAGTGACGGCAGTCCCTAGCGAATTCAATGAAGTCGCCTTCTCGGGTGCGGACAAGGCGAAGACTGACTTCTATCCCAAGGGAACGCGCGCGATCCAACTCTACGATGCCTCTGTCAACTCGTACTTCCTCCGCACTTTTGGCCGCAACCAGCGCTTGATTACTTGCGAATGCGAACGCTCCGACGAGCCGAGCATGGTGCAAGTGCTGCATATTACCAACGGCGACACGATCAACGAGAAGTTGCGAGCGAAAGGGAGCCGCATCGAACAGCTCTTCGCCACCAATGCGACCAATCACGAGATCATCAGTGAAGTTTACTTGTCGGCACTCTCACGTCCACCGAACGATGACGAGATGCTGCGGCTGCTGCAGGCCATCGCCGACGCCAAAGGAGACGACCGCCGCGTCGTGATCGAAGACCTGTTCTGGAGTGTGTTGAGCAGCCGGGAATTCTTGTTCAATCATTAGTCGTGGCCGCGTCTCTCCGAGACGCGCGGCCCCAACGAGAG
>CAZFLF010001108.1:0-2900 GCA_964519825.1 uncultured Pirellulaceae bacterium
CAGCGCGACTACCTGCAACGGCTCTCGAGAATGGCCATGGGAGGCGGCCGCCAGTCGATCAGTTTTCTGGGTATTTCATTCGGAGGTGGAGGTCCGCCTAGCGATTGCCAAACAGTGGCGTATTCCGAACTGGGCGCCTTGGAGACTCGGATGAGCCAACTGCTGAAGAGCAATGTGAAGCTCGACAGCTATACCCGCGCCCATTTGCAAGAGTCCGCCACCCGGATTCAAAAGGTGTTGGATGCGAAGCTGACTCTGTCCGGCCCGTAGTCCTCAGGCGTAGGCTCTCGGAACGGGATTACCGTGCGCGAGACAGCCCATGGTAGGACGATCAACAACGACGGGGTGTTGCTGCCATGCAAAGCAACACCCCGTTTTTTTTGCCCGCATGACTCAATCGTGGGAGGGCGAGGCTCCTGCCGAGCCGGGACGACCGCCGGCTCAGCAGGAGCTTCGCCCTCCCGAAATACGCCCGCCTCGGAAACGTTGGCTACTCGGGAAAGAGCGTCGTCGATAGATAACGCTCGCCGATGTCGGGCAACACGACGACGATGAGCTTTCCCTTGTTGTCCGGCCGCTGCGCTACCTGGAGCGCGGCCCAGGCTGCCGCGCCGCTGCTTATCCCGCACATCAAACCTTCGCGTCTGGCCAATTGACGCGCGGTTTCACCGGCATCTTCATCCTTCACAAGAATGACTTCGTCGAGAATACTGACGTTGAGCACTTTGGGAATGAAGCCGGCGCCAATTCCTTGAATCGTGTGGCGTCCCGGTTTGATCTCTTGGCCCGCGCGCTTCTGGGTAATGACAGGGCTGTTCGTTGGTTCGACCGCGATCGCCTTGAACGTTGGCTTGCGCTTTTTGATCACTTCGGACACGCCCGTGATCGTGCCTCCAGTCCCGACGCCGCTGACGAGAATATCGACCTTTCCGTCGGTATCTTTCCATATCTCTTCGGCGGTTGTCTGACGATGTACTTCGGGGTTGGCGGGGTTATTAAACTGTTGCGGCATGAACCAGCCGGCGTTCTCGGTCACTAATTGTTCAGCCCTCCGCACGGCACCCGGCATCCCTTCCGCCGCGGGTGTGAGGATGATCTCCGCGCCGAGCGCCTTGAGCATCCGGCGGCGCTCTAACGTCATGCTTTCGGGCATCGTGACCTTGAGTTTGTACCCGCGGGCAGCGCACACAAAGGCCAAACCAATGCCGGTATTGCCGCTGGTCGGTTCGATAATCACGGTGTCCTTATTAATTTTCCCGTCCCGTTCCGCCGCGTCGATCATCGCCCGGCCAATCCGATCCTTGACGCTCCACAGCGGATTCATGTTTTCGATTTTGGCCAAGACCGTCGCCTGGCAGCCTTCGGTCACGCGTTGCAGGCGGACCAGCGGAGTGTTGCCGATGCATTGTGTAATGTTGTCGAAGATTCGTCCTTGGGTCGTGGTCATGAGCCGTCCTCGCGTTAAGAAAGAGATTGGGTCGTCGTCACGCGGCATCCCGAGTCGCGCGGCCACTTATCTTGCGATCCTACAGAGCGCGTTCATACAGGCGGAATATAGCGAACCTGCGAGCGGCAAGGAATGAGGATTTCCGCGTGCGCCCGGTGATTTGGCTGGTAGCTCTTCCAACGCGGCCTGGCAGCGGCTTCAGGGCAACCGTACCGCTTCGTTACCGTCAATCGTGATTAGGGATTGAAGCAGGGTCTTATCCACCGATTGATTAATGAATTGCACCGATCCATCCGCCAAGCTGACCATCACCCCGCCTGGATGCGAGCTCCCCGGATCGTTTGGGCCACCGTTGATGAGATATTGCATTTTTGTCGCATCGAGATCAACCGGCTCCATCCAACTGTGCGCGTTGCCCCGAACTTCGACAATCAGGATTGTATTCGAAAGGCCATCGGTGATGCTCGGCATGCTCACCGGAGTGGAGCCTTGGAAGACGGCTTTCGGTCCCACGATCACGACGTAGGAGCAAACCGCAGGATTCGGTTCCGAGGGACAGCGGAAGGTCGGAATAACCATTTGGTTGAAGGCCTGGTTTTTGGGACTGTTCCAAGGTTCGTTCAGGTCAATCTGCGCATAGAGAGGACTTGACTCGAGAAATGGCAACAGCAGAGTCCGCCAGCTATGCAATGGTTTTCCCTGGTCATCGACCGTATAGGCCGGTGGAAAACTTTTATAGGTATCGTGGTAATTATGCATCGCCAATGCCAGTTGCTTGAGGTTGTTGGAGCATTGCATGCGCCGCGCCGCTTCCCGTGCGGCTTGAACCGCCGGCAGCAACAGCGCGACCATGACGCCTCCACAAACAAAGAGACCCATCACCGAAATCAGGACTACGACAATAATCACGTTCCCACTTGAGGAGGTCGTCGGAGCCGGCACCATGCCAGCAGGAACCGGCACAGTGACTTTCTGGCCACACGACTTGCACGGTCCCGTTTGGCCGGCGAACTGCTCGCCGACTTGGGTGGAAGCACCGCAATGTGGACAGGTAAAGGTGATGGCCATAATGAGGCGCTCCGATGTTTGTTTCCGACGGCGACTGGCGACAAGTACGAGTTCGCAATTTACACCACGGTCGGTCGAAACCAAACAAGGTTTCCCCTGCCGGTGTTTCCGTCGACAGACGACATCGCGGCAGCTTAGAATCCGACCACCTGTGTTCTCGCAGCTATCACGAGCCGGCGTGGACATCCGATGTTGAAACCTCGCGGCAAGACGGTGCACCGGTAATTTGCAAAAGAACGACTCATGCTTCAGCGATTGATCCCCTACAGTTTGGTAACTTGCGCCTACGTCCTAACGACTATCGTGGCAGCGGAAGAGCCGTTTGTCGGGATTCGCGAGGATATCCGTCGTTCGCTTGAACGCGACTCCATTCCGTCCTTGGCGG
>CAZFLF010001109.1:0-2898 GCA_964519825.1 uncultured Pirellulaceae bacterium
AAAAGTTCGCCCCGATCGGCCAGCGATAATTCGATCTGTCGGCCGAGCGAAATCTCATGCGTTTCGTGGGTCTTCAAATCAACCACGCTGATCGAATCGGCCAACGTGTTGGCGACGAACGCTCGCCGACCGTCGCGACTGACTATTACTGCGGTCGGCCGACGTCCGACTTCTAACCGCCGCAAGCTGAAATCGTTTTCCAGTCCCAGCGCCAACTCGTCTATGCCCCCCAACGTTACCACGACGGTGCCGTTTAACGTCACCGCCAAACCAGACGGATCACCCGTGGCATTCCCAGCGTGACCGAGCGGATGCATATGCGCGCCGGTGTACAAATCGGCTGTCGGCGACAAGATCGAATCGAGTTGCAGCCAGCGCAAATCATTCGACATCAGCAATCCCCAATGCACGTCGTTGTTCGTGGTGTGAGCCAGCTCGTTCAACATTTGATGTGCGACCAAAAGCATCTTGCCGTCGGGACTGACCGCCAAACCGCGAATGTTGTGGCTGGGGAATGACCGCACGTGCAGCAGTTTCATCTGCCGCGAATCGACCACGCCAAGATTTCCACCAAACGCATCCGCCACAATCAGCCGCGTGTCGTCTTTCGTCAACAACAGACAGCGCGGCGCGAACGGCAGATCCAATGTATCGGTCACCATCATGGCGGGACTTCCGTCCACCGAAAGTGCTACCACGGACAGCCGACGTGACCAGAGCGACGAAACAAAAGCTCGTCGCCCGTCTTGGGAAACGACGACATCTACCGGATACTGACTCACGGGGAGCCGCTGCTGCACGTTGATCGCACCATCATTTACTTTGCACAACAGCAGCTCATGGGCCTGTTCGTCCGTGATCAAGAGTGAGCGACCATCCGACGTGAGGCGAATTGCCGAAAGCCGCTTGCCAAGATCCAATTCTTGGGACACAGTTCCTGCTTGCCAGTCGACGACTGCCAAGCTGCCACTCCGCCCATTTGCGACGAACAACAGTCGCTCATCAACAGAAAGTTGCAACGACACCGGCCGACGCAGGCGTGCCGGCAATTCTCCCCCGAAGCTCGCGGACGTCAACAAACACGCCGCAGCCAAACAGGCTATCAGTCCACCACAACACTTCTGGGGTCGCATTGGAATCGCTCCGGAATCGCTAAACCGCAAATAATCGAAGGTGACACGTCTTTCCATCGATGGAACGAAACGGTCTCACCTAAGCCCGCTCAGGGGATAAGCACAGACAAAACCAGTGTGACAAAGGGATCCCCGTACAACAAGCTTGATCGTCAAGACGCCGCCGCCCTGGACGCGATCCAACTCGCTAGTACACTTCGCAGACCGAACATGACTCACTCCTCGTCCAACTCCGAGATTGAAATTGTGCGTGCCGACCACGTGCGTGGCGACTTTCGGGCCGTGCTGTTCGATTTCGACGGCACGCTGTCGCTGCTACGGCGGAATTGGCAGGACACGATGATCCCCATGATGGTCGATATCCTCGCCGCAACAGGAACTAGGGAGACGCGGGAGCAGCTGTCTATCCACGTTGAGGATTTCGTGATGCAGCTGAATGGGCGACAGACGATTTACCAGATGATGCAATTGGCGGACGAGGTCGCCAAGCGCGGTGGCCAGCCACTTGAGCCACTGGCCTACAAGCATCGTTATCACGATTTGTTGTGGCGACAGGTCGGTGAACGGGTCGAATCGGTCCGTTCAGGGATCGTCCCGCGTGACGAGTTGACGGTTCCCGGAACGCGTGAACTCCTGCAATCACTCCGCGCCGCCGGGCTGGCATTGTACCTGGCATCGGGAACCGATTTGAAATACGTGTGCGACGAAGTCGCGGTGCTCGGCCTGGGCGAGTTCTTTGGCGAACGCATCTACGGAGCGCTCGACGACTATAAAAAGTTCTCGAAGGGAATGATCATCGAACGGATCCTCCACGACGTGGGAGTGCCCGGTCGGCAGATTCTTGGGTTCGGCGATGGCTTCGTCGAAATCGAGGAAATCAAGAAGGTTGGTGGCTTGGCGATCGGCGTGGCCAGCAACGAAGAGACTCGCCAAGGAGTCAACGAGTGGAAACGACGGCGACTCATGCAGGCGGGCGCGGATTTGATTATCCCCGATTATCGCTCGCTCGGAAGGCTGCTCGCAGAAGTGGGCGTGGCGGCGTAGTCAACGACAGAAAAACAGGATCAATAATAGGACCTATACGTCCCATAACTCCCATAAGCCTACCCGTAATTAACGCTCATCTCGCGGGAGCGTGATGACTACATTGTCACAAGCACGTCGTCAGTTGCTCGCTCCTCAATGCGGATTTTGATCCCCAGGAAACGTTGCAAGATGTCAATTTGCGTGAGCGAATGCTGGGTGAGAGCCAGCGTGCGGAATGAGCCGCCGTGGCCTTGCTGAGCGGACAACGCCAGAGGCAGCAAGAGTTGGTCCGCCAAGTCAGGTCCAACTGGTACTCCGGCCGAGATGTAGTCGCGTGCTTTACGCCAGGCCTGCCGAGCAACATCCTCCGCACGAACGCGCGGTTCACCGAAACCGGTGAACAATTCGGTCAAATTCTCGCTGTTCAGTTCAATCATGACGATGTTGCCTGGTCCGCGTGCATCCGGGACTTCTGTCACCGCGAAACAAGAATCAGGCCATCCGCTGGCGGTTGCGATGGTCTGGCACTCGCGTTCGCCAATGTGGGTGGGGAGTCTGGAGACAAGCGCCCGCACTCTGTGACTTCGCAACTCGCCCCGTTCGATCAAGTCAAATCCAAGCAGTTCCCTCGCCGGCTTCACAGTCACCGTGAACTCTCCGCCACCCGCCGGATAGAATCCGTGGCGCACGAGCGCGGCATCGACCTGTGGCCCCATTCGATTCACGAGCGGCAGATACA
>CAZFLF010001110.1:0-2898 GCA_964519825.1 uncultured Pirellulaceae bacterium
CCCGGTCGATCCGGAAATCGGCGTTCTTCGGCTGGACAGGAAAGACGGCCGGACGCTGGCGGTTGTTTACAATTTCGCGTGCCATCCCATCCAGGGAGTTCCCAACGGCAGGAACACCGCGGACCTCACCGGTTTTGCTTCCAAAGTGATCGAAGACAATCTGAGCGAGGGGACGATCGCGCTATTTCTGCAAGGCTGCGGCGGGGACATCAATCCAGTCTTCTACAAAGATGTCGACCATCCTCGTAATGCGGAGACGTTGGGGAACGTGCTCGGCCTCAGTACCTTGCGGGCGTTAAGAATGGTACAGAGTCGAGAAGACGGCCGGCTAAAAGTTTTCAATGAGACCATCGAACTGCCGCGCGCCGACGTCGCTCAACGCATTATCTCTCTGGAGGCCGAACAGAAAGGGTTGCTTCAGTCCTTGCAGGGAACGAGCCTCAGCCTGAAGACGTTTATTCCTTTGGTCGTCAAGTACAACGTCTCAGGCGAGTTTCCCTCGTACTATTCCCACCGCTATTTACACGACAAAGCGCTCGGAAGAGATGACTTGAATCATCTCGATGCCGAGAACCGGAAGAATATGAAGCAGTACATCAGCAACATTTACACCATGGAACAACTGACGAGAAACGAAACGAACCTGGCGTTGTTGCGAAAACATCAAGCGGACCTACTGGCCGGAGGAAAGAGAACGATCGACGTAGAGCTGTTGGGTCTGAGAATCGGGGATTTCGTTCTGCTGACGTTTCCAGGGGAACTGACGGTGCGAATCGGGCTCAACATCAAGAAGATGTCTCCCCACGAACTTACGTTTGTTGCTGGCTATACCAATGGCTACATCTATTATGCACCAACCGCGGAACAGCTTCGCAACGTGGGGGGAGCTCAGGAGGATAGCGACTGCCTTCTAGCGCCGGAGTGGCAGAAGCTGTATGAAGACAAGGCAGCGGAGATGTTGCGAAAGTTGTAGGGATGACCCACTACCGGACCGCGACTTGTCTTGACACCATTTGCCGCAACGGATATTGACCGCTCAACGCGCTGTTGCGCAATGGCCGTCATTCGGTTGGCCATCGGGCAGCGGAAAACTCCAACCGAGTGTAACTAATGCGAAACCTGCTGCTCATTGCTTTGGCCCTCGTCGTAGTCAACGTCATCCGAGCGGAAGAACCAAAACAGCCGGTGATGACGAAAGGGTCTGTCGCGAGGCCGCGAGTAATAAACGTCACTCGAGCGGAAGAGCCAAAACAGGCTGAGGCCGAAAAACGGCAGCTCGCTGAAAAACTTGACGAATTGGAAAAGCTGCAAGCCGAAATCGATCGGTTGCGAGAGAGGACCGGTCAGCCGCCGCAACAGGTTCTTGTTCGTGTGCGGGTCATTGAAATCCAAACCGGCAAGCTGCGGCAGGCTGGCCTGAGTCATCCCTTGCAAACGACCGCGGCGGGATTCCAGGAGGTGGGATTCAAAGTGATCGACCAGGAATCGCTGCCGGAAGCACTACAGGCCGTGGACGTGATTGTCAAAAAGGATTTCGCCAAGATTCTGGCCGATGCGTCGATGCAGACCGTCGCCGGACGTCATGAACGGATGCTGTCTGGTTCGGAATTCCGCGTCCCGATACTGCGGCCAGACGGCAGTTTGGAGAATCAGATGAAGTTCGCGGGTCTCGACCTGCAACTCCTGTCGAGCGTGGACGCGGACCAGCGGATTACTCTCGATTGTCAATTCAAATTGAGCAAAAAGGACTTCACACACATGGTCAAGTTCCGGGATGCCATCGTACCCGGCGTCAAATCACGCAGCGTGTGTACACGGCTCCAAATGAAATCGGGTGAAACGATCGTCTTGGCCGGACAGGGCAGCGCGGAAGAGACGGAACTCGTCTCGCTGATCACAAGCGAATTCGTCCAAAGTAACGGTGCGTCGGATTTCGCTCGTTAGCACACTCTGTGCTAAGAAGTGCCCGAGGTTGCGCGACACAGCCGGAGGCCGCAGCGCCAGCTCGTTCGGCAGTTCAAGCTGCGTCACGACGGAGCGTGACGGCTACGGCTTCGAGAAGAATCACCCCTCTTTTCATCGCGTCCGTTCCCATAGACTTTCTACTTCACGTTTACTGTGACAAGGTAGATCTATGAGCACCGATCCGTCTGGCAAGCAAGAACTAACCGGCAAGATAAGTCAGCACGAAGGGGTCGAACTGACTGTTCGCGATCATTCGACGCCGGCTGACGTTCCCGTTTTCAACTGCCTCGTCTATGTGTCCAGTGACGCTGGCGGCGGCGTGCGAGCTCGTGTCGCGAATCTGCCGGGACTTGGATGCACCGCGGGGAGCGAGCGTGAAGCTCTGGCGAAAATCGTTCCAGCCTTCAAGCAGCTTGTCAGCGAACTGATGCGGAGCGAGACCCCGATCCCCTGGATCGAACCCCCTTCGCCCGTCGAGCCTGGTGAACAGAAACGGTTCATTCCAGTCCATTTGTAATGACGGTAAGTTTTTCCACGCGAGTAGATTCGAAGGGAACTTTCACTATGAACCGAATCGTTTCCGCCGTCTTTCTGTTCCTCGCCGTTTTTTTTACCTGTTCGACATACGCGACAGATCCGCTGGTTGTCGATCTCTGGCCGGGGAAGACGCCGGGTGATGTCGGCATTAGCGGCCAGGAAACTAGCCGCATCCATCCGTCACCAATTGTCGGACCGACCAAGTTAATTACTAATGTCACCAAGCCGACACTCACGATCTACTTGCCGGCCAAGGACAAAAACACGGGAACGGCGATGCTGATCTGTCCGGGAGGGGGCTACTGGGATCTTTATTGGGAGCTCGAAGGAGAGGAAGTGGCGGATTGGCTCAACTCGCTCGGGATGACCGCCATCATCCTCAAGTACCGCGTGCCG
>CAZFLF010001111.1:0-2895 GCA_964519825.1 uncultured Pirellulaceae bacterium
GCACACGCTGCGGTTGCAACGGACCGATAGTCGGCCGGTGGCAACGGGAGCGCGACGCGTCGCAATCGGTTCACGAAGGGGGCAAAATGGACGAGCACCGGGAAGCAAATACTAAGTCGGTCGAGGAACGCCTAATCAGTTCCATGCAGCAGGCCGTTGAGATCGCGAAGGCGACTCAGAAGTGCCAGGCATGCGGCGATCTGGTTTCGAACCCGATCATCATGATGTCCGCCGATGGTTCCACCGTTGCGTGCGATGAGTGTGCGCAGGCGATTCGCCATGCCCAAGACATCCGCGCAGCCGCCAAGAAGAGCGGCTTCTCGGTGGGCGTCTAATGGCGAGCGGCGGAGTGGTTCGCAGGAAGCGGCGCAGCATGCCAACGCAACAGGAGATCAAGGACAATCCTGAGGCGGCTTTGGCGCGCGTAACGCTTGAGCCGAAAAAGGGCGTTGTAGCGCACATGCCAGGAGCGGCGCCTACGATCGAACAGCTATTTGCTGGCGAAGGTAACGCTGGCATTCGGCAGTCACTCGTAGACAACGGAGTCGTACGTACGGCCAAGCGCGAGCTTCGAGTTGTCTCACGCGAGCGCCCAGATGGTCAGCACGAAATCATGTCGATCGGCGCGGTCTCTCGCGACCCGGGCACGACGCAAGCACTTATCGACGCCATCCAGGATTTCATTCCTACATCAGGCCGCGACCGGAAATCGGAAATGGACCAGTTGTGGACGATCTACAAGCAGGAAGGCATTGTTTCGACGGGTGTCAACAAGTACGCCGCCCTGGTCTCTGGCGCCGGCCGGTACAAGGTTCGCCGGGCGAAGAGCGGAAAGAAACAAAAGGCGAAAGAAACTCTGCAGCTTGTGCTTGACGCGTGGGTTCGAGATGTCAACAACGCTCCGATCGATGGCGTTGTCACAGGCTCACGAGGCCTCAAGGCACTCACCCAGCAGGCAGTTCGCCAAGCATTGGTTGAGGGAGATTGGATGGGACGAACCGTTTGGACGCAGCATCAGGTAGGAACCGAAGGATCGTTCAGTCTTCCCATGATCATCCAGACCCTGTCCATGCGCTACATCGAGGCGGCAGACACGTTCGGTACTGGCGTCGAAGGCTTCTACTGGAAGCCCGAGGAAGCGCTTGTTCGTGAGCTAGAGAAACCGAAGGACAAGAACTTCGGTGACCTGCTCAAGAAGTTCATTCCTAAAGACATCCTTAGCCAACTCAAGAAGGACAAGAAGGCCTGGCTGGATCCAGCGTTGTTGTGCCATGTGAAACATCGCGGTGTCGACTTCGAGCCGTACGGAGAATCGCTGCTCAAACCAGCGATGTTCGCGATCGCATACAAGCGCGCGGTCGAGTCGCTCGATCTCGTATCCATCCAGTCTTTGATTAACCGATTGCTGATCGTCACCGTTGGGTCAGACGACCCAGAGTCGCCATTTTCTGATCCGTCGGTATCGGCTGCTCGCGCCGCCCTGATGCAGCAGTTCTTCGAGGAGGCCGGACCGGCTACGACCATCGTCTGGCAGGGAGCCGACGTGTCCGTAATTGAGGTGGGTGCTCACGCAGCTGTCCTCGACCTGAGTGATCGGCATCGCATCGGCGACAGCAAGATCAAGATCGCGATCGGTGTTCCGGACGCTTTGCTGAATGGTACCTCGTCGGACAGTGGTGGAGGCAAGGCGGCCGGCTGGGCAGCGGCGCTTGCAGCTGGCATGGGCATCGAAGAAACCCGCACGCGCTTCGAGCAGACGTGGACCACAATTGGCGAACGTATCGCAGAGGAGAATGGATTTACGGACGTTGAGATCCTGTTCGAACTGAGCGACGGATTGCTAGATCGCGTCGAAGAGCGTAATCAGGCGCGACTCGATCGTACGACAGGCGGAACAATCAAGACTTGGCTGTCGCAGATCGGACTTGATCCGGACGCTGAGTATCTGCAAGCGTGCAAGGAAAAGGGCCTGGACCCGGATGACGGGAGCGGCAACGGTGCGACCTGGGAGGAGGCCTTCGCTGTTCCGCAGGGCCTCGCCGGCCAAGGCGCTGGTGGGAATGCTCCTCCGCCAGGAACCGGTCCAGGCAAGAAGCCAGGCGGCGGTCGTACGCCGGACTCGACGACTGGCAAGCCCAAGGCAGCTCCGAAGGAAAAGAAGAAACCTTCGGAGAACAAATGACGTCGCAGGAAAAATACAAGGCCCGTATCAAGGCTGACCCAAAACTCCACGCGGCGTTTCGAGAGCGAGTCAACGAACAACAACGCCAATGGCGCCGGGCCAACCCAGAGAAGACCCGCGAATACTCCAAAAGGTATTCGAAAAAGCTGACTCCGGCCCAGAGGGAGGCCAAGAGACTGAAGGAAGCGCAATGGCGAGAGAGGAATCCTGAAAGGGCACTGCAGAACTCTTTGGGTTGGCGGAGCGAAAACCGAGACAAGGTCCGCGACCTAAAGTTGCGAATCCACTACGGTATCGATTTACAGGACTACGGGCGGATGTTGGAGTCGCAGAATGGTGTTTGCGCCGTGTGCGCGCGTCCGGAAACTCAGAAACAAAAAGGACGTGTCAGGGCACTGTCGGTCGATCACTGCCATCGAACTGGCAAAATCCGTGGACTCCTGTGCGCAGGCTGTAACAGCGGTATAGGATATTTTCGCGATGATCCGAAAATTATCGCGAGCGCAATCGAATACCTCTCCAAACCCGTTATCTAACCGCCCCTCCACGAGTGTGGTATTAGCGCCCATGTACGCCTAAACGCAGGGATGCAGCTGATGGGTTGGTTCACTCGGAAACAGCCACCGCAAACCGAAGACATACGTCGTGCCGAAATGCTTGTGATGCAGCAAACGATCGAGGCGCTGGTAACGGTCACTGACAGCCTCGTGCAG
>CAZFLF010001112.1:0-2894 GCA_964519825.1 uncultured Pirellulaceae bacterium
AACGTTCGTCGTACTTGAGTGGCGTGTTCTGGCCACCGACTGCTGCTGGACCGCCAAACGTGTTGAAGAAGAGTCGCCGCCGGAAATGCTCCGTGGCATCGTCATCGAGTGGATCGTAGAGTGGCAGCACATTGAGGTTTTCTTCCGCATCGGCGTACAGGTATTCCGCGTCGAACACAATCTTGTGCGCCAGCCCGTTGAGGTTGAACAGCGTATTGCGAACCATCGGATCCACTCGCCACACGGGCAGACTCGCGCGCACGCCCGTCTGACCGTAATACCGTGTAACTTCGTTGCCCGCGAGATCCTCACCCCAGTGAGCCGCCTCGCCGAGCACATACGGCACGACCTTCATGGCTCCGAGTTGCAACGGCCAGTCGACTTCCTGCCGCGTCGCAGCGACCAGCCCCTCACGGTCGGCTTCCCAGGCCAAAGGGTCAAACACAGCCACCTCGCTCGGATTGATGGGGCTCGGCGGAGTGGCGGGCCGGAGATGCTCGTAACCGACGTTCGAGTGCCCGTGCCAAGTAAGAGCCCGGAACACCGATTGTCCAATCAGGAAATGATCGAAACGCGGGAGGCGCTCGGTCTGGGTGAAGAAGTCGTTCACACGCGCGTCGGCCGTGATGCTCCAGGTGCTGTGCTGGTCATACCGCTTCAGTTCCAACCCGGTCGTCTGGTCCTTGTTCTGGTCCCACTCCCGTTCGTAATACTGCTCGAGAAAATTACGGTCGCTGATCAGGCCAAGTTCGGCGGTGAATTGAAAGCCGTTCAGAAATCGTTGCCGGTGTTGCCAGAGCACCCGGCCGCGAAGATCTTCCTCAGGAATCAGTGCACGTCGATCGGCTCCCAAATTGTCCAACCCGTCGTCTTTGATTCCCCACGCGTCGAAGAGTCCATGTGTGTCACCGGGGTGATGAAAGAAGCTATCCCGGTCGTAGGTGAAATTCGTCCCTGCACCGGGCCCGCGGTCGCTGAGGTAATCGGTCGAAAACGTCCATTTGGTTCCCTCAATGGGTTGCCGGCCGAAGACTTGGTAGGTGTCCCAATCAATAAAGACCTGCGATCCGAAAACACTGTCATTATTGAGGCGAGCTTGATCGACGTAAAAGGTTGGTTTGGTGGCATCGGTGACGGCCACCGGCCAATAAAAAACCGGCACGCCAGCGATATAGATGAAATTGTTCTGGCTGGTCACGAGCACCGATGGGTCCGTAAGTGGCTCACCGGTTTGGGCATTGATTAGCGGCTGGCCGGTAAGCGGATCCAATTGCGGCCGCTCTTGCAAATTGAGCGACATGTTTTCGGACTGCAGCCAGTACCGGGGCACTCCGAGACGGCTCGAAGTCAGGGCCGCGCCGTGCGCCTGATAATTCTGCTGATCAAGTTGCTGGAGCACATCCGCTTTGAGACGCAGCAGTCCGTCATAACCGGGCACGGGCGTCAACATTTCGGCACTGAGGATCGTGCCGCGATTCTCGTTGATGTTGTAGTACAAACGATCCGCGTAAATAACCCGTTCACCTTCGCGGAAGACGATATTCCCTTCTAAATAGACTTCCCACCGTCCGGAATTCCCCTGCACATTTCCTCCGCTGCCAAGATTCAGGCCCGCCAAGGCGGTGGTCCACGCGACGATGCGGTCCGCTTCGATCATCACGACGCCGGATGGCAACACCGGAATCTCCGCCGGCGCAGGAACTCCTTCGATGCCGCTCACGACGACTCGCACACCACCGGTCATTGCGAAAATTGTCTCGTCGGGCGCCGTACCGGGATAGGTTTGCAACTGCGCACCCAAGCTACTGCGTGGAAGGATACTCACCTGGCGAGCGGTGGGAATCCGAGACACGCCGGTTCCGGCAGGCAATGGCTCGCTGGAGGGAGCCACGGGGGGTAATGGTTCAGCGAATTGCGCCGAAAGCACGTGGCTTCGATTATGCCAACCAAGTGCTTCGACGCCGCGTCCGTAAATCGGCGGTTTGTCCCCCACGTCAGCGACCGGTTCCAGCGTGTTGACTTCAATCGGTCCCGTGGTGCTGAAGCGGCCTAGCCAGGATTTCCCTAGGTCCATCTCAGTTACCGGGCGCGCAGCGGTAGTGGTCTTCGGCCCGCTGGTCGCAGTCATCCACACATCGGTTTCAAGATACGCGATGACCTTGCTCGGTTCCTTCGCCGTCGGTTCGGCGCGGTCGATCCAGAGTACTGCGTCGCGACACCGCGCAATGAGATCTCCTTGTCGGAATTCGCAGCCGCCGTGCAGCAACCACACCTCGTACTCTCCCTCGCGCCAGCGCCGTGCTTGCTCGGCTCGAGCTGAGATTGGCTCCAGCACGTTCTGGATAGGAGGATCGATTTCGACACCCCACGCTGTGGCGCTGGCGAGCATGACTGACAACACGATCACTGCGCGCAGAGATACTGCAGGCGCGGCGGCGAGCGCAGCGCGAACGATTGATCGCGCGAGGCGAATCAGTAAATTGCCGAGACGATTGGAAACGATCAGCTTCGGGCGTCCTTGCCTCGTGAGTCCGTGATCGCGAACGGAGTCGAACGACTCCTGAAACGTGAAGAGATCGAGCTACCTTTTCCCTTGGTGTCACTGTCCGAAGAGCTCTCCTCCACTTCTATGAGGAAAAACACTTCAGCTCCGAACACCAGCGGTAAAAGACCAGTTCCGCGTTCGCGGAGGACGGGGATTATAGGCAGGCCAAGAAGGAGCAGCAAGGCAAAGTCGACGGCAAAAGTAGCCGTCACGCTCCGCCGTGACGTGGCTCGAACCGCCGAATGAGCGTACTTGCGCTGACCGATGTGGTTTGCGAGACGGCGCATTCCAATGGCACTTACTTTGAGCGGAATGGCGCTAGCCCTTAGGTCTTATCACATTCATGTAG
>CAZFLF010001113.1:0-2888 GCA_964519825.1 uncultured Pirellulaceae bacterium
GGAGCCCTCCCGTGCTGTTCTCAGGGCGGATGCTGGAAATCACGTTGCCAACTCGTCGGGGACGGCGATCCGAAAGATACGCGCGACGTGTGTGAACATCCGGTTCAGATTCTTCCAGATCTTCGCATCCCGCAGTGCATGGACATGATCACGCCGGAGGACGTCATTCGCCGCATCGACTTGTACGAGACCGGAAGTTCGTTGTCCGTTTCGGGCAACGGTCACGCGAGGACATCAACCATGAATGTGCCAACAGCTATCGCAGCACGACAGACCCAACAGGGAAATGGACAACCGCCGGTTATCGACAATGTTCTCATCAAGTTCCGACACGGTCTGGGCGATGCCGTGCAGTTGACCAGCGTGCTTCGGCAACTCGGGCATCTTCGGCCGCAGTGGAAGATCGACGTAGCCGCCCTCATTGGTAAACATTCCGCCTATCACGGGCTGTGCCATCAAGTTCTCGTTCTCGATCGCGACAACCTGGATGCTTCGCGTTACGGACGCGTGGTGGACCTGGATTGGCCGGAATGTCCGAGTTGCTACGCCGACTATCCCAGCACTAAGGCGGAACGCTGCTTGCTCGAGGTTTTTCACGTGACGCCGCGACGCGACCTGTGCCGGTACGTCATCCAGCCCAGGCAGGAGGCATTCGACAAATCCCACCGCTATTTGCGGCAGTTCTGTAAAGTCGCCCCAGCGGAAGACGGCCGCTATCCGGTCGTCCTGATTCACTACGAAGGCAACACGTCCGCCGAGAAAAAGAATCTACCGGTCGACCTGATCCGTAACCTGTGCGAGCAAGTCATCGAGTCCGGATTCGTTCCGATCATTTTGGACTGGGATCGGCGGAGTCCGCTTCCCGACGGTCAGCGAATTCACAATCCCCATACGGAGCTGGAACTTTGGAACGGCACGGGAACAGG
Organism: uncultured Pirellulaceae bacterium; assembly: GCA_964519825.1. Classification (GTDB taxonomy): domain Bacteria; phylum Planctomycetota; class Planctomycetia; order Pirellulales; family Pirellulaceae; genus CAZFLF01. Next base: position 927 of record CAZFLF010001113.1, read on the forward strand.
TGACGCAGAGGTTTTAGCGGCACTCACCGAGCTGTCGTCGCTGATGTTCGGCGTGGATAGCGGGCCGCTGCATGTGGCCGGAGCCACGTCGACGCCCACGATCGGAGTTTGGACGGGACACCATCCTCTTCACTATTTCGCGCTGGCCGACAATGTAACGCATCTCGTTCCCGTGAATCACGAACAGCTGCTGCGGGGCGATCGTCCGGCGGGGATGGCTTTCTTCCAGAATCATTATCGTTATCAGACCTATGACAATCTGGCGGAGACATTGCAGGCCGCGGTACGTGAGACGCTCCAGGACCCCAATGGCGCGCTAGTTTATACGCGCAACTTTTGGATTCGGGCCAACAATTCCCAGCAAGACCTAGTCGTCGTCAAGGATATCTCGGAAGACGACTCCTACCGCGTCAGCGAGCTTCCCATGCCTTCACCCGTGGTGGTGGACGTGGGGGCTCACATCGGCTGCTTCACGCAGCGGATGCACGCCTACAACCCGCTCGCGCGTATCTTCGCGATCGAATGTTGCCCGGAGAATATTCCCGCGCTGGAAAAGAACGTAGGCGGTTTCGCAACGGTCATCCAGGCTGCCATGACCTACGAAAAAGAGGTCGCCTTGTTGAATGCCGTCTTTCCAAATTGTAGGACGACTGGTGGCAGCATTATCGCTCCGCGCGACTCGGTGCAACGCCAATTGGCCGAATCGATGGTCCGCGATTGTCCGACGGGTCCGGGGGCGAGCGAGTACTGGGGTGACCTGAGACCGGTCAAGACACTGACTTTAGAGGAGTTATTCGCAGCCTATAACCTCGATTCGATCGATGTCCTGAAACTGGACTGCGAGGGAAGCGAGTTTTCTATCCTCATCAATACGACCCTGCTGGACCGCATCGGAGTCATTGTTGGGGAATACCATGGTCGTGCTAAGTTTCAAGAATTGGTTCGCAAAAAGTTCTCGGGTTGGGATCTCCGGATCTTGAAGGATGGGGAACTTGGAACTTTTTGGCTGACAAATCCGGTTCGCAAGACAACCGTGCCGGAGACGTCGCCTCGCACGTTGAACCGAACGCCAGGTGCCAGTCGGCCGCAATCATCGCTGCCACCCTTACTCGTTGCGCCGCAAAGGAATGACTCTGGCCCCCGTTATGAGTTGCTCCAGGTGGAAAGTGGCCGAATTGTATCTCGCTACGAGCACCCAGATGATTGCTTGAGCGTTGAGTCGGCTGTGGAAAACCAAGCGTTACTAGCAGGCGATCGGCCGTCGGTTGAAGCGTCGGCCGCTTGGTCAGAATTGTTCGGCCAGATTCATCCCCTGGACCAATCGATCGCCGACACATGGCAACGGTGTTACGAAGGTAAGTTTGATATTGCCTTGAAGCTCCAACCTCGACGCATTTGCGAAATCGGCCTGCGAGCGGGCTATTCGGCGTTCATGTTCCTGCGGGCCTGTCCGGAGGCTTTCCTGCTGGGAATCGATAACGATAGCAACACCCACGGTGGAGTCGCTGGCCTCGTTAATCACGCCCGCGAACTGCTCCACAAGGAAAAGCGGGATTTCGCACTACTGCTCTACGACTCGCAGCGTTTGGATCGACTTCCAGGAGCATTCGATTTGGTCCACGTCGATGGGGACCATTCGTACCAAGGGACCTTTCACGATCTACGCCTGGGGTGGATGTCGAGCCCGGCGGTGCTCGTGGACGACTACGGCTTGATCCCAGACGTGCGCCGAGCGGTGGACGACTTCTGCAAAGAGCGGGCCGCACATCTGGAATTGATCGACCACAAGCAGGTGCTGCTCACGCGCCCGGGTTTTCCATTTGCGAGCCACGTGGCATTAACCGTCGACGGTCACGAGACACTGGCCGGCGCCGATTACGCATTGCGGTTCGTCGACCATCCCGATCGACCGGCGACACCCGTGCTGTATTTCCAGGGTCGCCGAGTCATCAAGTCTTGGAC
>CAZFLF010001114.1:0-2887 GCA_964519825.1 uncultured Pirellulaceae bacterium
TTCGACAGGATCGTCAAGTTGCGCAGGCCGAGGAAATCCATTTTCAGGAGGCCAGCCGCTTCGACGTCTCCCATCGCCCACTGCGTGATGATATCGGTCTTTCCGGAAACGCGTCCGAGCGGCACGTATTCGGTCAATGGCTGATCGGCAATCACGACCGCGGCCGCGTGTGTGCCGACATTACGGGCGAGTCCTTCAATCTTGCGGGCAAAATCCAAAAGTTCGCGGATTTCCGCGTCGGACTGATACGCTCTCTTAAGGTCCTCGCTTTTTTCCAAAGCATCGTCGAGCGAGATGCCAAGCTCTTCGGGAACCATTTCCGTGATCTGATTCACGCGGGACAGCGGCAGCCCGAGTGCTCGTCCGACATCCTTAATCGCTGCCCGGGCCGCCAGCGTTCCGAATGTGCCGATCTGAGCGACGTTGGACTCACCGTATTTCTCTTTGACATAGCGAATGACTTCGTTGCGGCGTTCCTTGCAAAAATCGATATCAATATCAGGCGCTTCGCGGCGACTTTCGTCCAGGAATCGTTCGAACAGGAGATCGTACTTGATCGGGCAAACGTGGCTCAGGTACAGCGCATAACAGACGATCGCACCGACACCGCTGCCGCGGGCCGTAGTCGGAATGCCCTGCGACCGCGCATGCCGGACGAAATCCCACACAATCAAGAAGTAGTTCGCAAATCCAAGTTTGTTGATCACGTTGAGTTCGCGCTCGAGCCGCTGCACGACGACGTCGCTGAGTTGTCCGTCATGACACATTTCCGGATTGTCGGCATAACGTTCTTTCAGCCCCTGCAGGCACAAATCGCGGAGGAAATTCGCGGCGGTCTGCTCAGGCGGCAACGAAAACGTGGGAAAGTGCCGTTTGCCCAGATCCAAATCGATACTGACCTGGTCGGCGATTTCCTGACTCCGCGCGACGGCGTCCTCCAGCCCGGGGAAGGCGGCGTACATCTCGTCCGGCCGCTTTAAGTAATACTGATCGCCGTCCATCTTCATCCGCGACGTGTCTGTGCGGAATTTTCCCGTGTTGATGCATAACAACACGTCTTGAGCGTCGGCGTCTTCTCGGTCGATGTAGTGGGCGTCACAGGTTGCAACCAACGGAATGCCGAGCCGGTTGGCAATGGACACCGCTCCCGCAGTTGCGATCCGCTGCATTTCCAAGCCGTTGTTCATGACCTCGATGAAGTACCGGTTGCCAAACAAACGATGAAACCACTGTGCGATTTCCGTGGCCTCCTGGAACTGGTCCTCCCCTTCCTGTCCGCGCAAGATTGACCGGCTGAATTCGCCCGACAGACAACCACTCAGGCAGACGATTCCTTCGTGGTACCGCTGCAGCAGTTCTTTATCGATGCGAGGCTTGAAGTAAAAGCCTTCCAGCGAAGCGGCGGAGGCGAGTTTGATCAGGTTCTTGAATCCCGTGCGATTCTGAGCCAGCAGAGTCAGGTGATAGCTCGCCTCTTTCATCGAGCTGGCATCCTTTTCGAAGCGACTGCCGGGAGCAATGTAGGCCTCGTAGCCGATGATCGGATTAATGCCGGTTTCCTTCGCCTTCCGGTAAAAGTCCAAAGCGCCATGCAGATTGCCGTGGTCGGTAATCGCCAGGGCGTTCATCCCGTGCTCTTTGGCCCGCTCGACGAGGCGCTCGATCGGGCTGGCCCCGTCCAAGAGACTGAAGTGGCTGTGACAATGCAAATGCACGAAACGACGATCACTCATCGGTACGATCCATCGTGAAAAGAATCCAAGGACAAATCCGAACCGCAGCGATTTTAGGCGCAGGCGGATTCAGGAGCTAGCGTAGAAAGGGGTTGGGAGTCTTTTTCGATGCGAAATCGATCCAACTGCCGAAAAAGACTCCCGACCCCGTCGCGTCATTTCACGTGCCGCGCTACATCCGATTCGGGTTCGTCACATCGCGCAGGTAATCCGCGATCCGCGCTTGCAAATCAATCAGAAATTGCCATTGCCGCGCATCCAGCGACACGCGTTCCCCTTTGCCTTCGACCGTTACCGAATTCAGCAAATTGCGCAACCGGATATGAATGAACTCCAGCACTTCCGAGAGCTGCGCGGCCTGACCCGCCGTGAGCCGTTCAGGCAGCTCCGGCGGCTCCATGGAATGCAGGGTTCCCTGCATTTCGTCGTCACCAAGATTTAACTCGAAATCAAACGACGACCCACGCACTTCTTTGGAATGGGACGACTCGATCGTCCCGCGGACCGCCACATCCTTACGGCGTAGTTCGGCCAATCGAGCGGCGATTTGATCGCGGGAACCATACAGCAACACCGAGCGGCCAATGGTGATCATGTCGCCAAACCGCAGAATACGCAGTTGGATGTCTTCGCCGTTGACTTTAGTGCCGTTGGTGCTTTCAAGATCCGTCAGCACGAGCTTTTCGTGATCTTCCTGGATTTTGATGTGGTATCGACTGACACGCTCGTCGTTTAACTGGATCGTGTTCCCCTCTTCCCGTCCGATGGTGACCGGCGGCATCAGCTCGGAAAAAATGCGACCGCGATCCGCGCCGTCGAGCACGCGCAGCGTTATGCCACTCATCGGTTTACTCACTAGACCAAGAAAAGACGTGACTTCATCCGTCGGTTCCCATAGCGCTTATATCATCCGGGCAATTTGACGGTCAAGTCGCGACGAGAAATTCCGTGTTTCCAGCATTTGACTCGCAGGGGAACGAATCACTCCCTACTCCAGCCAATCACGACCGCCGAACCGACTGCGGGAAGCCAAACGGGGCCGCTCCGCCTGGCTCACGTCCGTTGCAAAAGCCGCGCGCAGCCCGTATTCTGCCCCTCACCACGCGCCCGTGGCGCAATTGGATAGCGCATCGGTCTTCGGAACCGAGGGTTAC
>CAZFLF010001115.1:0-2887 GCA_964519825.1 uncultured Pirellulaceae bacterium
GCCGAAGGCGTGCGCTGGATCGGCGGCCATAAGACCCAGCGCACGCCTTCGGCTTGCGGTTAAACGACTTACACCTCAACAATCAGCACGACCGCCCTTGCCATGAAGACCGACGAACTGCGTGAAAAATACCTCCGCTTCTTTGAGACGAAAGGGCATACTCGCAAGCCCAGCGACGTGCTCGTACCGACCTGGGATTCCTCGGTCCTGTTCACGCCCGCCGGGATGAACCAGTTCAAGGACCACTTTCTGGGAAAGGTGAAGCTGGAGTTCACTCGAGCCACGACCTGCCAAAAGTGCCTTCGTACAGGCGATATCGAGAATGTCGGCCGCACGGCTTATCACCATACGTTCTTCGAGATGCTCGGGAACTTCAGCTTTGGCGACTATTTTAAGCGCGAGGCGATCAACTGGGCCTGGGAATTCCTGACGAAAAAAGAATGGCTGGGGCTGAATCCGGACCAACTCACCGCGACGGTGTATCTGGACGACGACGAAGCTGCCGGCATTTGGCAAACAGATATCGGCCTGATGCCCGAACGAATTGAACGGATGGGAGAAGCCGACAACTTTTGGCCAGCCAGTGCGCCGAGCCAGGGCCCGGATGGCGTTTGTGGTCCCTGCAGCGAAATCTATTTCCACCCCGAGGGGGGCTCGAAGTCGGTGGAAATCTGGAACTTGGTCTTCACGCAGTTCAATCGCGTGGGGGATCCGCCGAACAACCTGCGACCGCTCCCGAGCAAGAACATCGATACCGGCATGGGACTGGAGCGCACCGCTGCCACGCTGCAAGGAGTCGACACGAACTATCACATCGATATTCTCAAGCCGATCGTGCTGGCTGCGGCCGAAGTTTGTGGCGTGAAGTACGATGGGCAAAGTGATACCGGTCGACGGTTGCGACGGATCACCGATCACGTGCGAGCCTGCACGTTCGCCATGCACGAGAATGTGGTACCCGGAGCGAACAAGGAAAAATACGTCATTCGGCGACTGCTGCGCCGAGCCGTTTTGGACGGCCACCAAATGGGTATACGCGACCCGTTTCTGTTTCACCTGGTTCCGATCGTTGCCCAGATGATGAAGGTTCCCTACCCGGAACTGGCTGAAACCGTCGAGCGAGTGCAGAAAGGGATGAAGGCCGAGGAGACGAATTTCTTCAGTACGATCGACGCCGGGCTGGCACGCATTAACAAAGTGTTCGCGGATATGAAGTCGCAAGGGGGAATGATCGTCCATGGGGAAGAGGCGGCGGAGCTGTATCAGACCTACGGCGTCCCTCCGGAATTGGTCGAGTCCATGGCCGCCGAGTCGAACTTTGCGTTCGACTGGGACGGTTTCCGAGAGGCGATGAAGAAACACGGCGAACTGTCGGGCAAGATCGCGGAAACGGTATTTGGCGGCGGGCCGCTCGATGCACTCAAAAGGACGTTGCACCAGACAACGTTCCTCGGCTACGAGACAACCGAAGCGGCGGCCGAGGTGAAGGGCATCGTGGCGCGCGGGCACCTGGTCGGTGAACTCCGCGAAGTCGGCCACGACCAGTCGGTAACGCTCGTGCTCGATCGGACTCCTTTCTATGGTGAGAGTGGTGGGCAAATTGGTGACACCGGCGAGATCGTCGGTCCCGGTTTTCGCTTCGTAGTCAGCGATACTCAAAAAGACAGCGATCTGATTTTGCACATCGGCCATCTGACCGAAGGGACACTGAAAGAAGGGGCCAAGGTCGTGGCGAAGGTCGATGCCAATCGCCGCCTGGGTATCCGCCGGGCCCATTCAGCAACACACGTCTTGCACTACGCCTTGCAAAAAAATCTCGGCAAACACGCTCAGCAGCAAGGCTCAAAGGTCGACGAAGACTGGCTGCGATTTGACTTTTCCAACACAGCGCCGGTCGCGGGGGACCAATTGTCGGCGGTCGAAGCCGATATTCATGCCCGCGTGGCGGAGGCCGCGCCAATCCGGTCGAAGACTGTGCCGCTGGCTGAAGCTCGAAAGGCCGGCGCGATGATGTTGTTCGGCGAAAAGTACCCGGATCCTGTGCGCATGGTGTCGATGGGGGAATTCAGTCGTGAACTTTGCGGCGGTACCCACTTGGATAACACCCGCGACGTCGGACCGTTTGAAATTCTGACGGAAGAAGGCGTGTCGGCCGGAACTCGTCGCATTGTCGCGCTCACGGGCGAGAAGGCCAAACGACATACCCAGCAAACCGGCGCTGCTTTGCAACAAGCGGCCGAAAAGCTGGGAGTCGCGATCTTGGACGTTCCTCACGCGGCTCGCCAGTTGGCGCAGCGGGTGCGTGATCTTAAGAAGCAACTTGCCTCGGGCGCCAAGGCGCCGAGCGGCTCGGAGGTTCCTGGCAAAATCGCGACTGAGATGCCCGCGAGCTATTCCGAAATCAGAACCGCTTTGCGCGACACCGCGCGATTGTTGAATGTCGGCTTGTTCGACGTTCCAGCGCGGATCGCCGCTCTGCTGGACGAGTCTCTTTCCTTGCAGCAGCAAATCTCGACGATGGCGACGACTGGAGATTTGTCGGCTGATTCCCTCTTCGACAAGTCGGAATTGATCGGCGACACGCGAGTAATCGTTGCGGAGACGCCCGGCGCGAATTCGAACTTGATGCGCCAGCTGATCGATCAGCTGCGCAAGAAAGCCAATTCCACGGCGATCCTGCTGGCCGCTTCTTCCGGTGAGGACAAGGTGATGCTGGTCGCCGGAATCAGCCGAGATTTAGTGGAGCGCGGCTTGAGCGCCGGAAACTGGGTCCGCGATGTTGCCCCTATCGTCGGCGGCGGCGGTGGCGGCAAGGCCGACATGGCGCAGGCCGGAGGTAAGGATCCAAAGAAGATCGCGGAGGCTGTCGCGACCGCCCTCGACTTGG
>CAZFLF010001116.1:0-2886 GCA_964519825.1 uncultured Pirellulaceae bacterium
TCATCAGTCAGCCGGCGCTGTTCGTTTGCAGTCTGGCTGCAATTGAGGTTCTCAGAAGTCAGTCTCCGGAATTGCTGGATCAGTGTCAGGCAGCAGCCGGTTTGAGTCTGGGCGAATACACAGCCATCGCGTTTGCCGGTGCCGTCGACTTCGAGTCGGGCTTGCGATTGGTGCAACGCCGCGGCGAGGCGATGCAGGCCGCGGCGGACGCCGTGCCGAGCGGGATGGTCAGCCTGTTGGGGCTGGAATTGCCAGTCATTGAAAAACTTTGCGACGAGGCACGTGGCGCCGGTGAAGTGCTGCAAGTCGCGAATCTTTTGTGCCCAGGGAATATTGTTGTCTCCGGGAGCAAAGCGGCTTGTGAGCGAGTGGCAGGCTTGGCGGTAAATGCAGGTGCGATGAAAGTAATTCCCCTGGCGGTTGCCGGGGCCTTCCACACACCCATCATGCAGCCGGCTGTCGAGAAGCTGTCGGCCGCGTTACAAGCCACAACGTTTTCCCCGACGCGGTTCCCGATCATCTCCAATGTCGATGCCGCGCCGCATAGCGATCCCGATGAGTTGCGAGAATTACTTATCAAGCAAATCGTTTCACCCGTACGGTGGGAAGACTCGATCCGATACTTGCTGAAAAACGGCCATGGGCCGCTGTGGGAAATTGGTCCCGGCCGAGTCTTGCGTGGTTTGATAAAACGGATCGACCGCAAAGCCGTGTGCGAAGGTATCACTGTCTAAGGCGGCAGGGCCGCCAGACCAATTGGAGTCGCTCGGCAATTTGGTCCGCTCCCGTTTGTCGCTGAAATCCGCCCAAAAAAAATACGAACTAGTGGATGACCGACGAAAGAGGTGTCACATGTCGACCGCAGAACAACCTGCTCGCGCTCTGTCGGCCAACTTGACGGGCCAGACCGCGATCGTCACCGGCGCTTCGCAGGGGCTGGGGAAGGCGATGGCGATTGAATTGGCCCGCAACGGTGCGCGAGTCGCCTGTGTAGCGCGGACCGCCGAGAATCTCGCCGACACCGTGGCGACAATCGTTCAGGCGGGCGGCGCGGCCGAAGCCTTCTCGTGCGACGTGAAGGTCAAGGAAAGCGTCGAAAAGGTTGTGGACGGAGTTGCTGAAAACTGGGGCCGCCTGGATATCTTGGTGAATAACGCTGGAATCACGCGAGACACGTTGTTGCCTATCATGACCGACGACCAGTGGGACGACGTGATCGACACCAATCTTCGCGGGGCGTTTCTTTTCACACGGGCCGCTTCGCGATACATGATGCGAGCCCGTTACGGTCGCATCATCAACGTGTCCAGCGTTTCGGGGCTGATGGGTAATGCGGGACAGACGAACTACTCGGCTTCCAAAGCCGGGCTGATTGGCCTGACCCGCAGCCTTAGCCGTGAGTTGGCCAAGCGGAAAGTGACCGTTAACGCGGTCTGTCCAGGCTTTATCGAGAGTGAAATGACCAAAGCTCTCGGCGCCGCCGTGCTGGATGAGGTAAAAAAGCGTGTCCCGGCCCAACGTCTCGGCACGGCGGAAGACGTTGCGGCCGCGGTCCTGTTCCTGGCCAGCACCGCCGCTAGCTATATTACTGGAGCCGTATTGACCGTGGACGGAGGCATAACCGGCTGAATCATTTGCGGCAATTTGGGTCGCAATTTTGCCGGTTCCGCCAATTGACACGTACCTTGACCCGTCTTATGAAATTTGACTATCTTGTGAAGCCTGATTTCGGCGGAAAACCAACTGACACAAGGCACTCTCGCATTGATCTTGGGCTTTCGCACCGCCCGCCAACCCCGCAAAGGAGACCATCAAGGTGGCATCTGTCCCGGAACGAGTGATTGAAATCGTCGCCGACCAACTTGGCGTCGACAAAGAGAAAATAACCCGCGAAACTTCGTTCGTGAATGATCTGGGCGCGGATTCCCTGGACACGGTGGAGTTGGTGATGGAACTCGAAGAAGAATTCGACATCAACATCCCCGACGACGCAGCGGAGAAAATCCAAACCGTCGGCCAAGCGATCGACTTCATCGAGAAGGCGCAAGCTTCCTAGAACTTGCCTGCCAAGAGAAATATCCCTGCAGCCCGGCTGTTGTTACAGCCGGGCTGCTTTCTCAAACGGACCGGCGCGGCGGCGCAGCGCAGCCATGAAACGACGAGTTGTCATCACAGGTTTGGGTGCGGTTACATCGCTGAGTTGCCAAGTCAATGACTTGTTTCAGCGGTGCTGCGCGGGTGAAAGCGGCATCCACTCTCTAAAGCTGATCGACAAGTCTGAGTTCCAGGTGCAATTCGGCGGCGATGTTTATGACTGGGACCCGTCCGCGTACATGACGCCGAAAGAGATTAAGCGCGTCGACCGCTTTACCCAATTCGCGCTCGTGGCGGGTACCGATGCGATACGTGACTCCGGACTCGATTTTTCTCAGGAAGATTCCTTCCGTTGCGGTGTCGTACTCGGGTCCGGCGTCGGCGGCCTGGGTGAAATCGAGGAGCAAGTCACCAAGCTGGTGCTGAAGGGCCCCGACCGCGTGTCGCCGATGACTGTGCCGAAAATGATGGTAAACGCAGCCGGCGGACATCTGTCGATCCAGTTCGGTTTGCGCGGTCCGAACTTTACGATCGCCACAGCTTGCGCCAGCGCGACCAACGCGATCGGCGATGCGTTGAAGCTCATTCAATACGACGATGCCGACATCATCGTTACCGGCGGCTCCGAAGCCGCGATGACGCGAATGGGAGTCAGCGCGTTTCAGAATATCCGCGCGTTGTCGGGCCGGAATGAGGCGCCGGCGAAGGCCAGCCGCCCGTTCGACCTCAACCGAGATGGATTTGTCCTCAGCGAAGGCGCGGGACTGCTGGTGTTTGAGGAATACGAACATG
>CAZFLF010001117.1:0-2884 GCA_964519825.1 uncultured Pirellulaceae bacterium
AGGCCAGCGGTTCGCTCGCGACAGTGAAGACTGTCGGCTGTTGCGCACCTGGATTGCCGACGGCCTGGCGCGACGACTGGAGCACGAATCGCGGCTGGTACGCGTCGAAATATCGCCGACCGACCGCCGGCTAACGCCGCGAGAATCGCAGCCGCTGCTCGTGACGGCACACTATTCCGACGGAACGGCTCGCGATGTGACCGGCATGTCCATGTATCAGTCCAATGAAAGCGCGGTCGTGGGGGTCAATAACGCGGGCGTCATGCAAGCCGGTCCGATCCCCGGTGAAGCGACGATCATGGCTCGCTACATGAATGTCTTCGCCACGTGCAACGTGATCATTCCATTTCCAGAGAAAGTCGCTCCGGAAGTCTATGTGAATCTTCCGCGTTTCAACTTCATCGACGGGCTGGTGTGGGACAAATTGCAACTGCTTGGCATCACGCCATCCGCACCGGTCGACGACGCCAAGTTTCTACGGCGAGCCTATCTTGACGTGATCGGCGTGTTACCCACGCCCGACGAGACGCAACAGTTTCTGGCGGATTCGTCCGCGGACAAGCGCACACGGCTCATCGATCGGTTGCTCGATCGTCCCGAATATGTCGACCACTGGGCGAACAAGTGGGCGGACTTGCTGCGGCCGAATCCTTATCGTGTCGGGATCAAAGCAGTGCTGAATTACGACTACTGGATTCGCGACAGCTTCCGTCACAACAAGCCTTACGATCAATTTGTACGTGAAATCATCACTGCACGCGGAAGCACTTGGCACAACGGCGCCGCGACTTTCTTTCGCGATCGGCGCGCGCCCGATGAAATTACTTCGATGGTCACCCAATTGTTCTTGGGAATTCGATTGGAATGCGCCAAATGCCACCATCATCCGTTTGAGAAGTGGGGGCAGGAGGACTATTTTGGTTTAGCGGCCTACTTCGCACGCGTGGGACACAAGGGGACTGGACTGTCTCCACCGATCTCCGGAGGCGAAGAGCTGATCGTCCTAGCCAAGTCGGGAGAGGTGAAGCACCCGATCACGGGAGCGGTCCTGTCTCCCAAACCGTTATTCGGTCCACCGCCCGCAATTGGCGAAGGCCAGGATCCACGCGAACCGTTAGCCGCCTGGATCACGTCACCGGAGAATCCGTTCTTTGCAGAGGTGGCCGTCAACCGTGTGTGGGCCGATCTGATGGGTCGCGGATTGGTCGAACCGATCGACGATTTGCGGGCCACGAATCCCCCGGCAAATGCTCCGTTGCTGCGTGCCTTGGCGGAAGAGTTTCGGCGGCAGAAGTTCGACTGGAAGCAGTTAATTCGCACGATCACGACGGCGTACGTCTACGGCCTGAGTTCCGATCCGAGCCCGCAAAACGCCGCCGATCATCGGAATTTTTCTCGGCATTACCGGACTCGGCTGCGGGCGGAGGTGTTACACGATGCCGTCTGCGAGATTACCGACGTGCCAACCAAATTCGAAGCCATGCCACTCGGCTCGCGGGCCAAAGAGATTTGGACGCATCGCGTCGACTCGACATTCCTGGACACTTTTGGCCGACCCGATCCCAATCGCGATCCGCCTTGCGAGCGCATCGAATCGGCGACCGTGACGCAAGTCCTGCATCTGATGAATTCCGCTTCCTTGCACCAAAAAGTGACTGCCGACAACGGCCGTGCCAAACAGCTCGCCGATAGCACACTGAACTCGGAACAGATTGTCGAGGAGCTTTACCTGCGAATCTATTGCCGCTTGCCCGACGTCGGAGAACGGCGATTCGCGACGGAATTGTTCACCGCCGCGAGCGCTGAGCGACGTCAAGTTGTCGAAGACCTGATGTGGGCGTTGCTCAACACGCCGGAGTTTGTGTTTAAGGATTAGATATGCGAGCCGGGATGATTTGCTGTCTGATCTTGCTGATACGGATTGCGCCAGCGTTTGCCGCACCCCCAAAGCTAAACTATCTGTTTCCCGCCGGCGCGCAACGTGGTCAAACAGCCACTGTGACCGCGAGCGGCTCCTGGGATACTTGGCCCGTGACCGCCTGGGTCGATCGGCCCGGATTGCAGTTCACGGCGGAAGTCGACAAAGGCCAGCTCAAGGTTTCCGTCGATGCGAATGCCGAACCTGGTGTCTTTTGGCTCCGTTTGACCAACGCGGATGGGGCGACCGCTCTCAAGCCGTTCGTCGTCGGGACGCTGCCGGAAATCGTCGAACAAGAGCCGAATGACGACCCAGCCAAGCCAAAAGTGTTGGATCAACCGACAGTCGTCAATGGACGATTCGGCAAGCGTGGGGACGTGGACACGGTCGCGATGAACCTTATTAAGGGACAAACGTTGGTGGCATCCTTACAGGCCAACATGGAGTTGGGGTCGGCGGTCGACGGTGTGCTGCAAGTCTGTTCGTCTGGCCGGTTTGTTCTGGAACAAAACGACGACGCTCGCGGCTTGGATCCGTTGCTTACATTTGTTGCGCCCGCTGACGGGTTGTACCTGGTCCGCGCATTTGGTTTCCCAGCAACTCCCGACAGCAGTATCTCCTTCGCAGGAAACGACGCCTACCTTTACCGGTTGACGGTCACGACCGTCGGATTCGTCGATCACACAATTCCGCTCGCGGTTTCGCGCGGTGCGTCGACGGACGTAGAACTTGGCGGCTGGAACATTCCGGAGGCGTTTCGACGGTTTGCAGTCCCACCGACCGAAAAAGAGTTCGTGCTAGGCTTTCATCCCGACGTTGCCAATTCAGTGCTGTTGCCCGTCGTGCCGCATCCATCGGTGGTTGCAGCTCTGGAGAGTGGGCGTGACAAGCCTCAATCGCTGGCGATTCCCATAACTGTTACCGGGGTGATCGAGTCACCGCAAGATGAAGACGTGTTCGCTTTCA
>CAZFLF010001118.1:0-2879 GCA_964519825.1 uncultured Pirellulaceae bacterium
AATCTGTTGAGAGGAATGGGAGTGACATGTCGGAACACGCACTCGATCATCACGACGCTCATGGACATGGCCACTTGCAGCTCGAATACCAGCCGTCCCTGCCCATCCCGAACGGCAAAGTGATTCTGTGGCTGTTCCTGTCCACAGAAATCATGTTCTTTGCCGGGCTAATTGCGACGTACATCGTTTTGCGCTTTGGTGCGCCGGTGGGGACTTGGCCCGCGCCGCACGATGTGCATCTGCAGGAGTTCTGGGGCGCGCTCAACACCTTCGTGCTGATTTGCTCCAGCGTCACCATCGTGTTGTCACTCGAAGCCGCCAAGTCCAATCAGATTAGTTTGGCGAAGGTGTGGTTCACCTTGACGTTTCTGCTGGGCGGAGTGTTCTTGGGAATCAAGATGTACGAATACAGCGGCAAGTTCTCTCACGGCATCTATCCCCGTTCTCCACGTAGTTTGCTGTACGAAAAAGCCGATCTTTACTATGTCGCCGCGGTGCGCGATCGGTTAGCCGAGATCGTTAATACCTACAACCTTGATGAAGCCAAGGTGACCGCCCTCACCAATGAAAAGGCGGAGTTGGAAAAGGAAAAGGGGTCTTTGGCTACCAATGAGAAGGGTGTGGAGCGAGGACCTGAAATCGAGCAGCGGCTAATGGCCATCCAAAGGGAATTGAAAGCGTTGACTCCCAATCTGGCACCGCGAAAAGAACAAAGAGACGTGGCGGAACCGTTCTTGAATGGGCTGGCGAGGTGGACCGAACTGTCGGCCGCCAAATCGACGGATACGGTCAAACGTCAGGCTACGATGGACATCTTGGCGTACCAAATATACCCACTCCATCGTGATCACCATGTGGAGCATTACCTGCAAGAGGAAGCTCAGGATCGTGCGCGGGAACGTGGCCAACTGGCCGAACAGCAGGCCCAGTTGAAGACTGCGATTGCCGAAGCAACTGCCAAACAAGCGACTGTCGATGCAGCGCTCTTGACTGAACAAATGACCGCGATCGATGCCCGTCTGAAGCAGATCGACGATCGCGAGAAGGCGCTGGCAACTTTAGCAGGCCTCAGTGGCTTGGGGCTGAATGAAGATTACCATTGGCTGCGACTACCGATTAAGATCCCCAGCGGCAACATGTGGGCGAGTACGTATTTTCTGCTTACCGGTTTCCACGCCCTGCACGTACTCGTCGGTTTGATCGCATTCGCCTGCATCTGGCCGATGCGGCTCGATCGCAGCCGAGCGAACATGATCGAGAATATCGGGCTGTATTGGCACTTCGTCGATTTGGTGTGGATTTTCCTGTTCCCGCTGCTGTACTTGTTCTAAAGGACATCCTCATGCACGAGCATGCTCACGGACACGACCCCGCGCACGGTGATTCCGCGCATGACGAGCACAGCCACGGCGGGCTCGTCAAATACATTGTTGTGTTTGTCGCGTTGTGCTTCCTGACGGCGATTTCGTTCGGGACGGCCCATTTCATGATGGGGCCCGACGCAACTGGCGCGACACAATTGGTCGGACGCATCGTGATGATCGCGGTCTCGTGCTGCAAGGCCTTGCTCGTGATGTTGTTCTTCATGCACTTGATTTGGGAAGCCAATTGGAAATACGTGCTGACGATTCCAGCCAGCATCATGAGCATCTTTTTGCTGCTCATGTTGTTCCCCGACGTATTGGACCGCACGCGGAATTACGCGGAAGAACGCTGGCTCTATGCGGCAACACCAAGACCAAACGACCAGGCGACCACCCCATCCGAGCCTGCCGCGGCTCAAACCGGACACGCGCCTGCGGCTCCCAAACATTAGGACTCGCAAAAACACTCAATCAAATTCGGTTTCGCAGACTCCGTCTACGGTGGGGTGGCACGCCCTGAATGCTCGAATCGCTTGGAACCGCGGGACCACGCCCTTTCGAGAGCGTCAGGGCATGCTACCCAGCCGCCGGGTTAGCTTTAAGGAGTTCGTCGTTATGAACCGCATGCTCATTGGCTCGTTGGCCTTCTTGCTGATGGTGGCTGGCGCTCTTTTCGGGGCGTTGGCGATCTCGCGCGGCAAGGCCGTGCGCAGCGGCGCGGTGCAAGTCGTGGACGACACAGCAAATCCCCGGGGAACGGGCGAGTGGCTGAAAGAGTACACGCTCACCGAACGTTCGGGGAAGAAGTTTCATTCGCGCGATTTAGCGGGCAAGGTCCACGTCGTCAACTTCTTTTTCTCCAAGTGCCCGACCGTGTGCCGTACGCAGACGGCGGCGGTGCAAGCGATTGCCAAGGAGTTCGGCCCCCAAGAAGTGGTGTTTCTCAGCATTACGTGCGATCCGGCCAACGACACTCCGGCAGTGCTCTCCGTATACGCCAAAGAGTTTGCAGCGGACCCCAATCAGTGGCTGTTTTTGACGGGTGATCTGCTTTATCTCCGTCGCGTCGGCGGTGAGATGTATGACCTCCCTGTCGACGTGGGAACTCACAGCGAATTGCTCGTAGTGGTCGATAAGTGGGGCCAGATTCGTCACCGGTTCAGTTGGAAGGACGCCAAGGAAATGGCGGAGATGAAACAGTTCCTGACAGAATTGCTGGCGGAGACGAACCGCCCAGCCGTGAAGTAGGCCCGCGTGAAAGACCTTGTCCAGATTTTGCCGCACGTCAATGCCGCTCTGAACGCCGTCGCGACCCTCTTGCTCGTAACGGGGTTCATATTGATCAAACGCCGGCGGGAGCTGGCACACAAACGTGTCATGCTGACCGCGTTCGCGGTGTCCGTGTTGTTTCTCGCGTCGTACTTGACCTACCACGGATCGCTGAGAACCTTGTCGCTGTCGCCAAGAATATTTCCGCTGACGGTGGCCCCCACGCTCCGATACAGTTATTACGCG
>CAZFLF010001119.1:0-2878 GCA_964519825.1 uncultured Pirellulaceae bacterium
ACAACACCGCAACATCCCGCGCCTGCGCAAAGCGGTGCCCGAACCGTTCGTAGAAATTCATCCGAGTACAGCGGAAGCACATAATATCGACGACGACGACTGGATCGTCCTGGAAACCGCCAGTGGAAAAGTGAAACTGAAAGCAAAATTCAAGGACTCATTACACACAAATGTCGTCGCCACCGTCTACGGTTGGTGGCAAGCTTGCAAAGATCTGAAGCTCAACGGCCACGATCCGTTCAGTCCGAACGGCGCAAACGCAAACCTCTTGATTCCGAACAGTGACAACGACGCGATTAGCGCATCGGTCGCACACCGTGGTCAACGATGTCGAGTGATCAAAGAATAACGGAATTGCCCAGAAACTATTTCGCAAGTATATTGGAGACGCTGCACATGATGTCAGAGTATGTCATAATATCGTGACATGTATCAGCCGGAGGTAGCCCGATGACGATAACACCCCAACACATTCCCAAATCACCAGACAACCGAGACACAAGCCCAGAAGAGAAGCCGCAGGCTAACCGTACGGCGCAGGGTGTGACCCAACGGCCCATCTGGGAGGTCATCGTTGAGATCGGCGAACAGATCCCTGATGAGGAGTGGGCAAACGTGCCCTCCGATGCCTCCATCAACTACAAGCACTATCTCTACGGCACTTCCAAGAAGAACGGATGAACGAGATTTTCGCCGATACGGGTTACTGGATTGCGCTGTTTAATCCCCACGATGATTTGCACGCCAAAGCGCTGACTGTAACCCGTGTAACCCAAGGTCGCCCTCTTTTGACTAGTCAGATGGTATTAACCGAGTTTCTCAACTATTTCGCCGCACTCGGCCAGTCGTTTCGACAGCAGGCCGTGCGAGTCGTGAGGAGCTTGCAGCAAGCTGGGGAAGTTGAAATTGTTCCACAAACCGATGACCAGTTTCAGGCCGCACTGACCTTCTATGCTCAGCGTCCAGATCAAGAGTGGAGCCTAGTTGACTGCGCCTCGTTTCTGATCATGCAGGAACGAAACCTCCGAGAGGCGCTTGCCCATGACGAACACTTTCAACAAGCCGGCTTCGTTCCCTTGCTGCGCGACAATTAGTCCCAAACCGCGCCTAACAAACGCGCCGCACGGTTCCTGAACCACTCTTGGAGATTCATCCAAGCACGGCTGAAGCGAACGGAATTACCCAAGGCGAATGGATAATTCTGGAAACCGCGACTGGGAAAGTAAAACTCAAAACAAAGTTAAACGACTCATTACATCCGAGGGTCGTCGCAACCGTCTACGGCTGGTGGCAATGCTGCCAAGAACTGAAACTCACCGGCCACGACCCATTCAGTTCGAATGGCGCCAACACAAGTCTCTTGATTCCGAACAGTGACAACGACCCGATCAGCGCATCAGTTGCACATCGTGGCCAACGATGTCGAGTGAATAGAGATAGCTAAATCCTTGAGAAAGTGGAAACCAAATTTTTCTTCGTTGCACTCCGCGACGGACTCGCTATATTCTTCTTGATATGAGCACTGTAAAAGACCTTGAAAAAGAGATTCTGTCTCTTCCTCCGGCCGAACGGGAACGCATCGCAGTGACAGCGTGGGAAAGTCTGGTTAGCGACCCAGATGCGGCCGGTAGCCGGGGAATTGACCCTGAGGGTATCCGGCTAGCAACACTGCGCGACGCGGAAATCGAATCTGGCAAGGTTCAACCGATCGGTCACACCGAATTCCTCCGGCGTACCGGCGGCAGTTCTGAATGATAATCGAATATCATTCGCTCACCGTTTCCGATCTCACCGACGCTGCATCTTTGTACAATCGACAACGTCAGTTTACTAAGTACACAAGGGGGAAACGGCATTGTGTCCCCGGAATTCTCGGAATTCCAAAAACTATCGGCGCCGATCTCAACCGTCATTCACTGCCCCCCTTCTGTCGTTAACCAAGCGCCATGCTCGGCCGGGCTGCGCCATGTTAAAATCCCCACAACCTAACCTGCACATCTGCTCCGTGGTTTAGTCCAACACGTTTTATCCCTCCGTTGAACCGACCCGGATTATTTCGTGACTTGATTGCTTCCAAGCTTTGGGGGATAAAACGCTATACGTTATGCGTCTTAGCGTCGATCGAGTGAAAATGGCATGGCAGACCCGGCAGTCGTAATTTCGGCAATAGCTGCCGTCGTGAGTGCAGTTGGCAGTGCATTTGCCGCAGTCGCTGCATTTCGATCCGCCGGCTCAGCTCGTGACGCTTACGAGGCGGCACAGGTTTTTGAGAAACGCTCGGAGTTGCGTCAGCTGACGG
Source organism: uncultured Pirellulaceae bacterium (assembly GCA_964519825.1). Lineage (GTDB taxonomy): Bacteria > Planctomycetota > Planctomycetia > Pirellulales > Pirellulaceae > CAZFLF01. The sequence goes on from CAZFLF010001119.1 coordinate 2,300, forward strand.
TGACAGCAAGTGAAGTCTTGGTGGAAGGCCGACGTGCGGAATCACGATGTGCTGAGTTAAAACTTGCGTACCGTACGCTATCCGTGTTCGCTGGTGCCACAGGGGGCTCAGCCGAACGCGAATGTCTGGCTAACGTCGATAAGAAGCTCGAGGAGATCACGAAGCTGTCGGAATATGCGAAACCGTTCGCGTCCGATCAGGGCAGCCTAATGAATGGGCCACTCGACGAGATAATCAGTCGGGAAACGAAGATCGCCCAAGTGCTCACCCAGGTTCGCGCCATGCGAGAGGACCTAGAGCGCGAGCATGCGTCTGTGGAGAGCCAATGCACGACGTACCGCGAAAAGGCGATCCAAGGAAGGCCTCGATGAAGACGCATAACACGCCGCTCAACTCGGACACACAAAGCGCGGGCTTCGGCCCGCGTTTGTGCGCGGGTTAGCGGCATGCCGTTAGGTTTTGGAGCACAGGGATACTTCGAGACCTGGCAAAAACAAATCGAAGCTTCTAGAGTCTCTGAACCAGCGGTGAATTTCAAGATAGATGTCGCATTGGTTGTTCAAGTTAATTTTCTAACGC
>CAZFLF010001120.1:0-2873 GCA_964519825.1 uncultured Pirellulaceae bacterium
CGTACGGATCTGTGCGGGGGGCCGCCGGCAACGGCGGTCCCTACCGCGTTAGCTCCCGACCCCTTCAACACACCGGCCTAACCCTCCGCCGTAACCGGTGAAACCAGCTCGCCAATCCGTTCGATAGCTGCGACGAGTCGGTCGCCGGCCTTCAGAAACGTTCCTTTGGCGTTGCCAACGCCGTCTGGTGTACCGGTAGAAATGATGTCGCCGGGTTCCAGCGTCACGAAGCTGGCGATGAATTCGATCACCGCCGCGACCGGAAAAATCATTTGGGCGGTTGTGGCGTCCTGCTTAACTTCGCCGTTCAGTGTGAGCTTCATCTTCAGTTGCTGGGGGTCAGTGATCGTCTCGGAGGAGGTGACGCACGGGCCGCAGGGGCAGAAGCTGTCGTGCCATTTGCCGTGCAGCCAATCGAAAAAGTTGTCCTTTTCGCGTGGCTTGCGGTTCGGATTGGGCTTGAAGCGCCGATTGGAAATGTCATTGACGATGGTGTAGCCCGCCACGTAGTTGAGAGCATCGGCTTCAGAAACTCCCTTGCACCGGCGCCCGATGATCACGGCGAGTTCCAGTTCCCAATCGATGGCGTTGGGAGAAACTTGTGGAATTACGATTGATTTGGCCGGATCGGTGAGTGTCGTGGTGGGGGGCTTCATGAAGACGTAGGGGAATGTCTCGGCCCGTTCGGCCGCTTTACCCCCTCCTTCCTCGATGTGTTTCGCATAGTTGCCAGCCAACAGCATGATCTTGTTCGGTTTTGGGACCGGGACCAGCAACTCGACACGCTCGGTCGCCAGTTTCTTGCTTGTCGGCAGCGCGGGTCCAATCTGGTCGACCCAATCGCTCAGTTTCCGCACCGCTGCCGCACCAGGACCGTGCGGCAAATAGTCGAGCAAATCGACCGAGTCGGGCAACTGCAGTTTCTCGTGAACCGCGCGATAAGAAGCCGCAGCGGCTAGAAGCGGCGTGATGGTCACTTCATCGTAGAAACCGACGGAGACTTGTCCTTGATATCGATAGCGACAGAGACGCATAACAGGAGATTCCTCGGGAAACGCAGAGGGTTCAAGACTTCAACTGCTCGCGGGCTTGCTGAAAGAGCTGCAATAAACTGTCATCGTTTGTCCCGTTAAGACGCCTGCGAACTTGCTCGTGGGGATGAACGGTCGCAGTCGGCCCCTTCAATCCGACGCGGCGAACTTGGCCGGCCGAGTCCAGGACCCATTCCGCGCCGGTGGCCCTACGCAACGACTCACCGAAGTAGGCGCCCCAGATTCGCGCCAGCATGTCAATGTTCTCCGGCGTCTTGCCCCCTTGAATCGCAAAGCCGATTGAATCGGCTTGATTCTCCAACGCTTGAATGCTGTCCTCAGAAAAATCGAGTTCCAGTACCAAGTGTTTGCGAGAAAAGCGTTGCGCTTCGAGAGCGTGGGCCTTCATCTCGTCGGCCAACGTCGTCATGACAAGTATCCTGCATCTGTTCCAGAGTTGGTGAGCGTTCTCACTCGGCCTTTTCCACTCGCGCGCGCATCGCTTCAGTGCGACGAGCATGGATGTAATGTGCCGCTCGTCGAGCGTTAAGTCAATCGTCGCCTGCGATTGTTGCGGTCGGCAGTTCTTTGCCAACGTATGCCCAGGTCACCAGGGCGCCGACCAAGACAGCCAGACTGATCAACTGCGAAATCGTCAGATTGGTTCCCCATTGCGCCGGCTCGTCGTCACGGATCATCTCTTCGAAAAAACGCACGAGCGGGTACAGCGTGAGCAATGTCGCGAACACCGCGCCGCGGCGATTGAAGAACGGCTCGCTCGTCAACAGCACCAGGCAGATCAGGAAGCTGCTGATTGCACTGTAAACTTGCGACGGGTGAACCGGGCGGCTGCGTGGCGGCAACGAACCGATGCTCCACTTCAATTGCTGCCCATCGGCCAATTCGACGGAGACCTCAGGTCCTGACCGCACCAATACTTCTTTTGCTGCGTCGATGCTCGACGTAGGCGTACCATTGATCGCGGCGATTCGCGCGCCGGCAGTCAGCCCGCTGCGCTTGGCAGGGCCATTTGGGTCCACCGATTTCACAATGGGTTGGTGCGATCGGTTTTCGGACAACACGAAACCGAACAGCCGTCCATTCGCCAGCTGGTGCTGGTACGGCGGACTGATGGCTTGCTGCTCGACGGAACTGTAACGCGGAAATTGGATGCACCATCCACCGTGTTCACACATTCCGCCATAACAACAGCCATTCATTAAGCAACCGATTCGACCGATTGCCATTCCCAGGACCACGCCGGGCGCAACAACGTCTCCCAAGGCAAATACTGACAATCTGCGTCGCCGGGCGAACCAGACAAAAGCCAGGAAACCGCCGATCATGGAACCGTATACCACCAATCCGCCATTCGTGAAATTCAAGATCTCTCGCACCGTTTCCAGCCAAGTCGCACGCCGAAAATCAGGCCAGTACTCGATGACAAAGAACAGCCGTGCGCCGACGATTCCCGCGACACAGCCCGGCAGTCCCAGCGACGTGATTGTGTCGACGCTGAATCCACGCGGAACGGCTCGCCAAGCCGATAGCCCCCAACCAGCGACGACAGCACACAGCAGTGACGTTCCATAACCACGAATTGGCAATCCTAGTACTTGGCCATTTGGCGCTTGAACTTCGAGTCGGGGAAAGACAAACACGATGGCGGCGCCGGTTACCAGGAGGAATGGTACGAGTTCTTTGATTTCGCTGGACCAGCCCGATTTTTTGACCAACCAACCGACCCATGCCAAACTCGCGACGCCCCATACAAGCAACAACCACCCGAAACCAAATAGGGGGAAGCCGAGAATGTGATCGGGAATGAAGAAAAAGGTTTGG
>CAZFLF010001121.1:0-2872 GCA_964519825.1 uncultured Pirellulaceae bacterium
TCAAAAGTTCCAACCGGGGCTAGCGCCCTTCGGCTAATCGACATTCAAAATGCAAATCTCGATAACCGCAGGCCGCAGGCGAGCGCGAATTAGTGTCGCATGCCGCTCCGCGTCGTGAATTGCGGCGCGGAGCGCCGCACCACACTTCGAACGCGCTCGCCTGCGGCTTGCGGTTAAACGATTCGATTTCGCATCCAAAACGACTCCCGACCCCTTTATACTGATACGATATACTCCGTTGACACAAGATGGGTTTCGTTGGAGCTATGAAGCACCTCAAGTCTCTCCCATTACCGCTGCTCGTCCTACTCGTCCCCTGCGGTCTGGTCGCCTGGACCGCCTGGAGCCCGTGGGGCGTCTCCAGTGTCGTTCCCCGGTTCGATGTGGCAAGCGATCAGCCTTTCGCCGCAAATTTGCAGCCCGCGATTAGACGTGTCGATGCGTTGTTTGAAAAGAATTGGACGGGGAGCGGACTTGAGCCAGCAGCACCAGCGGACGAACTACAGATCCTGCGGCGATTATCGCTCGCCCTGTATGGCACAATCCCATCACTCGAGGACATCCGCCAATTTGAGGCCGATGCCGCGCCAGACCGCTTGGATCGCTGGATGGTGCGGATGGTCCTCGACGATCGCTTCAACAGCTACTTTGCCGAACGAATAGCGGTGGCCTTCATCGGCGATCGGGCAAACGACTTCCCAGTATTTCGACGCGAGCGGTTTCAAGCCTGGCTCAGCGACCAGATCCGCGACGGCCGGCCCTATGCTGAAATTGTTCGGCGCGCGATTGAAGGGACAGGTCAAGTGACCGTTTCCGGCGCGACGAATTTCATCATGGCCGAAATCTCACAAGGTGACGACTACGCGAACCGACTTGCCGGACGTGTCGCACGGGCCTTTCTCGGACAGCGAATTGATTGCGCCGAATGCCATGACCATCCGTTCGCGGAGTGGAAACAAGGAGATTTCCAAGGGCTGGCTGCTTTCTTCGGGCAAGCGCGTCACACCGGAGCCGGGATCTCCGACGATTTGGGTCGAGAGCATCAAGTCGAGAACCGCAAGACACTGGAGAAGCAAGTGATCGCTCCGCGCGTGCCATTTCAGGAAAAGTGGCTCGGCGCCACCGGGTCACGGCGCGAGCGGCCTGCTGCGTGGGTCACGCATCGGGACAACGGCCGGTTTCGGCGCGCGATCTCGAATCGGGTGTGGGGCCTGCTGTTCGGACGTCCGTTCATCGCGCCGGTCGATGACCTTCCCAACCCACCTCGGGCCGGCGAATCCGATGACACGGAATTGCTCGACATCCTCGGAGAAGATCTGGCCGCCCACGGTTTTGATTTGCGGCGGCTGGTGCTTGTCGTGGCCGGTTCGCGGCCGTTTCGGCTGGCCTCCACCCACGCCCAGGCCGAATCGCCGAACGACTATCACACCCTCACCGACCAGTGGGCCGCGTTCCCGCTCGTTCAATTACGCACCGAACAGATCAGCCGGTCGATGCAGCAACTGCAAACCGTCTCGACACTCCACTTGGACTCCAACGCAATGACTCACACGAGTCGTTCGCACTGGATGCGAGAATTCTCGGAAGATTACGGTAGTCTCGGCGAGCTGGAACTCGACGAGCAATCGAGTTCGATCCAGCAAACGATCGTGCGCATGACCGGACGGTTCACGCAGCAGTCCATTCGTCCGGACCTAAGGCGCGCCACCACCCGCATTGCCGCGGTCGCACAAGACGATGCCGAATGCGTCGACGCTTGCTTTCTCGTCTGTCTCACTCGCCGGCCGACGTCCCCAGAGCGGACTCACTTCGTGAATCAATTGCAGGGATCTGGCCGCAAAGAACGGCTGCGAATCGTCGAAGACATATTCTGGTCGATGCTGAATTGCTCCGAGTTTGCTTGGAACCATTAAAGATCGAATCAGGGAGAATCGCCATGAACTCTCACTGGTCGCGCCGCGAGGTTTTGCGTTCCGTCGCCGGGTTAGGACTTTCGTTTGCGCTTCCCGCCATGATCCCGCAAGCGGCCGAGCGACGCGGTGCTGAGCGGAACAAGTCGCTGATCCTGATTTGGCTCGACGGCGGGCCCAGTCAACTTGAGACTTGGGATCCGCATCCCGGAAGTATGACGGGTGGTCCGACCACCGCCATTGCGACTTCGATACCGAGTGTGGAGATCGCTGCCGGCTTTCCACGCCTTGCCGACCAGCTGCATCATCTATCCGTGGTGCGATCGCTGGTGTCGAAAGAAGGGGATCACGCTCGGGGCGCTTACGCGGTCAAGACAGGCTATCGCCCTGATCCCGCGTTGCGACATCCATCGCTGGGCGCGATCATCACGCACGAGATTCCCAACCCGGAACTAGAGATCCCGCGATTCATCGCCCTCGGCCCCAATCCTTGGCCGTCGCGTGGCGGTTATCTCGGCGCTCGGTACGATGCATTCCACGTCTATGATCCGATTCACAGCGTCAGCCAGCGATCCGAATCCGATCCTCGGCGCGATCGGCGCGTGGCCAATCTCAACGTGCTCACTCAGTCGTTTACTCGCGGCCGACAAGCCGGGGTCGAGGAGACATTGCACGAGGAGAATGTGCGGACGGTGCTTCGGATGATGACTTCCGAACATCTGAAAGCGTTCGACATCAATAGTGAACCTGCGGCCGTGAGTGCGGAATACGGTGACTCGGACTTTGGGCGAGTTTGTCTCGTCGCGCGACGATTGGTTGAAACCGGAGTCCGTGTGGTGGAGGCAACGCTTTCGGGCTGGGACACGCACCAAAACAATTTCGCCCAAGTTCGTGACCTGTCCGCGCGTCTCGATGGACCATTCGCAGCGTTGGTTGCCGACCTCGCCGCCCGCGATCTGCTG
>CAZFLF010001122.1:0-2871 GCA_964519825.1 uncultured Pirellulaceae bacterium
GATCGCGCCACTCGCGGATGACGAGATTGTGCTGAATTCTTGGGCTGCCGAGAACCTGCAGGTAAAACCCGGCGATCGGATTCGCGTGAGCTACTTCGAGCCGGAGACGACTCACGGTGAGGCGCTGGAGCGTACCGCCGAATTCAAGCTGAAGGCGATCGCTCCCCTCACGAAACCCGCGCGCCCTTACCAACGGAAACGGAATCGGCCGGCCGTCTTCGATCAGCTCCCGACCGCCGCAAACGATCCTGATCTGACACCGGAAGTCAAAGGAGTCACCGATCAAGACACGATCAGCAATTGGGACGCGCCGTTTCCCTTCGATTACAAACGCATGCGCAAAGTGGACGACGAGTACTGGGAATTTCATCGCACGACTCCGAAAGCCTTCGTTTCGGCTGCCGCGGGGAGGAAGCTGTGGGGCAGTCGCTTCGGACAAGTCACCTCATTCCGCGTTCCCGCAGGAGGCGTCAAGACTGTCGAACAGCTTCACCAGACGCTCGAAGAAGAACTCGCCAAGAACGCCGTCCGACTCGGTTTTGACTTCATTCCGATCAAGCAGCGACAACTCGCGGCCTCGAGCGGTACGACTCCGTTTGATGTCTTGTTCTTGTCGCTCAGCCTGTTTGTCATCACTGCCGCGTTGCTGATGGTGGCCTTGCTATTTCGGTTGGGGATCGAACAACGCGCGACCGAGATCGGAACGCTGCTCGCAGTTGGCTACACACGACGATCGCTTGGCCGATTGTTTGTCGCGGAAGGATTCTTCATCGCGGCGGTGGGAGCGGCGCTCGGCGTCATGATCGGGATCGGATATGCCCGGCTTATGCTGACTGGCTTGAGCACCTGGTGGCTGGGGGCGATTTCGGCTCCGTTTCTCGATTTTCATTGGACGGCTCGCAGTCTGATCCTCGGGTATGGACTCGGGGTCGCGATCGCCGTTGCAACGATCGGATGGGCTGTTCGCCAGACGCGGCAGATCTCCGTGCGGAGTCTGCTGGGCGGGCAGGCCACGGATGCCGGAACGATGCTTCCAGCAGGGAGAACCGAACTGGCTGAGCAGAAACGTGGTTGGGTGGCTAAGATCCGGCACAGTTTGCTCGAACGAATTCCACTCGTCGTTCCGCTTGGCGTCGCCATCCTGCTGTCCGCCGTCGCAACGAGACTCGGCGGAATGGCGCAAGCTGGTGCGTTCGTCGGTGGCGGCGCGGCACTCCTCACGGTCTTGCTCCTGTTCGTTCGGCGCCGGCTGCGACGAGAGAGTCGGGCCACACGCCCAGCTTGGGAACGAAGCTGGCTGCAATTGAGCCTGGCGGAGCGGAGCGCGGCGCGCAATCCAGGTCGCAGCGTGATCACGGTGGGACTCATGGCAACTGCGACTTTTCTGATCGTGGCGATGAGTTCCTTCCGGCTTGCGCCCACGGAACGTGGCGTCGGCGGGTTTCGCTTCATTGCACACAGCGCGGAGCCGGTGTATGCCGACCTCAATCAGCCGGCGACTCGTACCGAGTTCTTCGGCTCTCGTGCCGATGTATTGAAGGATTCGACGATACTCGGACTGCGTTTGCGGCCTGGCGACGACGCCAGTTGTCAGAACTTGTATCAATCGTCGCAGCCGCGCGTGCTGGGCGTGACCCCGCAAGTCGTTGAGCATTTTGACTCGCCGCAGGCAATCCCATTCACCTGGGCGGGGTCCGCAGCCCAGTCGCCCGCCGATCGCGCGAATCCGTGGCGGCTGTTGGCCAGCGGTCCAGCCGACAATGACTCGCCAATTGCGACGGTGTTGGACAAGAACACGGCCCTGTACAGCCTGCATCTTTATCGCGGGATCGGTGAGGAGTTCGAATTCACGTACGACGGGCGGCCCATCCGTTTTCGCGTCGCCGGTTTGCTGGAAAACAGTGTCTTGCAGGGGAGCCTCCTGATCGGTGAATCCGACTTTCGCCGAAAATTCCCGACAATCAGCGGCTTTCGTTACTTCCTGATCGGGACGCCGGCGGACAAGGCTGCGGACTTGGCATCCGCTTTGGAGGACCGGTTCAGCGATCAAGGATTCGATGTGACCCCCGCGCGCGATGTGCTGGAGCAACTCCTGGCGGTGCAGAACACTTATCTCAGCACCTTTCAAAGTCTCGGAGCGCTCGGCTTGCTGCTTGGCGCCTTTGGACTCGTGACCGTGCAATTGCGCAATGTTTTGGAGCGGCAAAGCGAACTCGCGCTCCTGCGAGCTGTCGGCTATCGCCGTCGTCGACTTGCACAACTCGTCTTATTGGAAAACGTTGTCCTCCTTACCGCCGGACTTGTCACCGGTGTCCTCGCGGCGCTGCTGGCCGTCTTACCGCACAAGTTGCTCGGTGACTCTGCGATTTCCTGGTTGCTGTTGCGAGACTTGGCCGTGATGCTCGGCGCGGTCTTCCTTGCCGGCGTCCTCAGCAGCATCTTTACTGTCCGCGCTGTGCTCCGACTACCAATCCTCGCGGCGCTACGCGGAGAATAGATCGGACGGATCGGTCGGATCGGACGGATCGGTCCTATGTGTTCATTTCGCTACATGGCTTCAAAACGGACAAACTCGTCGGCGATCTGTGGGCCAGTAGGAATGAGGAACTCATGTTCTTTCGCGCCGGACGGCAAGGACTCGCGATGTGTCTGCACTTTGCCAGCTTCTTTCCAGGCATACGTGATCGTTAGCGGCTGGGGTGCCAGGGTGCGATACGTAGCGTACGCTTGAGCTTCGATCAGTCCCGTTGAATAACCGCCGGCATCGAGCTGAACGCGTACCAGCGCTGTGCGAATATCGGACGGAGCGACCGAGCGACGTCCGTACATCCACCCGCTGGAGTATTCATTGTCGCGTGGGATATCGGCATG
>CAZFLF010001123.1:0-2867 GCA_964519825.1 uncultured Pirellulaceae bacterium
CCCTACGAAAGGTTTCAAAGCTGTTTCCTTACATCTCATTCTCCTTTCCCAAGTTTCCTTGGCGCAATCACATCGACCGACGCAGCGAAACCCGATCACCTAAGCTATCCCGGAAATCGTTCGATTGATGGAGCATCTCCGGCGGGAACCGGGCCGGATCGGACAGACTGCCATCGGCAACGGGTTTCTGACGCACGGTGAGGGGTGCCGAAAAACGTGTGTCAGATTGCTCGACGAAGCTGGCTGGAGCGAGTCTGTCGCCCTAGATCACTCATTGCGGTCCGGCCGTTCCAAAACGGGTGGTTAGATGGGACAACACACAACACGAAACCAAAGGTCTACCAAGATAACTGTGGGCGCACTCTTACCAGTTAGTGCCGTCAACCTAGGCTTAGTCTTCGAGGCTCTCGACGAGTAGCAAACGTCCACTGGATTCCTGCCAAAAACGGAGCCGATGCTCAACCGGCCCGCCAATAATTTGCATAAGATCACTTGTATATCCAGAATGAAGTCAATGGCGAAGGACAGGTTTTTGCCACTTGCCATTTGCAACGGCAATCTCGTTAACCGCCGACGTGGACTCGTAGTTCGACGCTGTTTGGCCTCGGCAATGTGGCATTGGAGGAATGCGAACGTGATCGTCGAACGCGGAGCTTAGAAAATGCGTTGGTCATTATGCACACGATTCATTCGCAAACTCCGTCACACTCGCGTTCCCGAGAGAGAGCGGAATGGCGCTAGCCACCGGTGTCATGGGATCGGATCCGATGCGAAAAACCGGCGGCTAGCGCCGTACCGCTCACTACGGAAAGATTGGAATCGAAAACTCTTGTGCGAGCCGTTAGAGTGCCGTGTGCTTTTGGCACCGATGCAGATCGAGGACGAAATTGTCTTGGACTTCCTCTGGCCTGCGGGTGGGAACAATAGCAATACTTACGAAACACACCCACAGTACCGGGATAGAGCGCCAAATCCGATTGCAAACATCGATATCAACCAAGATGTCGAACGAAATGACCTCGAAGGCGGGACATTGGATTTGGGAAAGTTCGACGATGATGATGGTGGAGCGCCGGCATTCGCTGGACACGATGGTATCGCGGTTGTCCATGCTCTGGGGTCGCCCGACGAAGACAAAGGATTCGGGCACTCGGTCGAGATCGTCGCGTATGATTATCGCGGCTATGACGGTCAGGATCCGCTTGCCAATCGACTCTTCAGTACGTTCTACGGACATCTCCAGGAGACTTTTGTAACCACTGGAGACCGGATCGAGTTGGGTCAAGTGATCGGACGAATTGGCGGTTCGGGCCGAGCAAATCTCGACCAATACTTGCCGCACATTCATTTTGAGTTTCAAAACTCAGAGCGCGATGCCGTTTCGGTTAATTCATCATTACAACTGCCCGATGACCAGGGCGTGGCTGATCCGGTGCGCTTCTACAAAGGGATGTTGCAAGCAGCGCCAGCCCACCAGCTATCTGCGAGCACTGTTCTGTACGGGCCAGAAAGACCTGACAGCGATACGCGGTCTTCGGTAGTCATTGCCGCAGCGCGTCCCAATCAGCGACTTCACGTAAGCATGAAAGGGTTTGACTGGGATGAAGATGTCAGCATCCGAATCACGGATGATTCCGGTTCAAATGCTTTTCCCTATCAAGATGTGAATGGTGAAATCCAGGAGACAACGAAAACCGCTGCTGAAAACGATGAGGACATAACGGAGGGAGAGGCAAGTTACACCGGTGGTCCAGACCTCTCGCCGTTGTTTGAAAACCATGGCCTTTACTACGTTCAAGCGCTGGAACGAAACAGGGACGTGGGATGGGGAGCACAAACCGATCACGAAGGCGTTTCTCATGGGAATGACGTTCCGGCTGGTGAAATTCGCACCGTGTCATTTGCTGCGTGGAACCAGCGAGTCGGCTGGGCACAACTTGACTGGGCAGAACCGGAAAAACCGGAGAATTACCCTCGGGGTCCGGATGCGGATGCCATCAATCTCGCGGTAGTCGTGAGTCCTTTTGCGCCGCCGAATGGCATTGAAGTTGTGACTCGTGCTGACCGCTTGGACGGTGTGCCGTGGCGGATTCTGTCCGACAGCACGCTGGTCATCACCGGAACGGACGCAGCGGACTCAATTGCCGTTGCGTTCACGAACAGCGAAGGCGACTGGACGCTCACGTTGAACGAGGCGACGTACCGGATTAACGACGGGCAGTTCACATCTGTGTTTGTCGACGGCGGCGAGGGGGATGACCAAATCTCACTGCAAGATCTTCCTACGACTATTGGCGCTTCGGTGTTTGGCCGTGGCGGAGACGATTCGATTTACGGCGGCGGGGCAACGGACTTCCTCGTCGGAGGTACTGGAGTCGATTTCATTGTTGGCGGACCTGGCGAGGACTGGATTTTCGGAAACGAAGACGATGACACTCTCGTGGGCCACGTCAATGGTGAAGTTGCGGCATCGGCAATCGACCATCTTTTTGGCGAGAGTGGCGTGGATCAACTATTCGTTGATGCAAACGACGATTCCTCTGGCGGGACCGGCGTGGGATGGCAACACCCCGTAAATCGATTTGATGTTACGAACGACGGCCAAGTCGTCCCACTGGATGTGCTGACGGTCATCAATGAGCTAAACGCGCCGGAATATTGCGATGCGAATGGACGGCTACCGAACCAAAGGCCACTCATCGCGTTCTATTATGACTCCAACGGTGATGGATTCTGCACTCCGGTCGGCGATGTGCTGCCAATCATTAACTTTCTCAACGACAGGGCAGCCACAGCGGAAGGCGAACTGAACGAAAGCAGCGACGGCTTCATCCGATTTGCCGTAATTGACGTGCTAGTGGGACGGG
>CAZFLF010001124.1:0-2860 GCA_964519825.1 uncultured Pirellulaceae bacterium
CCGTACGATGGCCTTCCAAGGCCATCGGAATACGGTCGGCCTTGGAAGGCCAACCTACCAATTCATCCTTGGGGACCACTAGTCCCCCGCGGTGAAACTGATTAACGAGTACGCGCTAGACAGGGAGGGCAAACCATGGGTCTGGCATCTGCACTTTCGACTGCGCTCACTGGATTGACCGCAGCCGAAACGCAAATTGACGTTGTCGGCAACAACCTGGCTAATTCGCAAACGGTCGGCTTCAAGGAGTCATCGATTGCGTTTACGACGCAGTTCCTCCAGTCGTTGTCGCTGGGAGCCGCGCCGTCGGGCAACAGCGGCGGCACCAACCCGCGGCAAACCGGCTTGGGCACCCAAGTGGCCGAAATCGCGCCCAAGTTTACCCAAGGGACGATTCAAACGAGTTCGTCACCGTCGGATGTGGCGTTGCAGGGACAAGGCTTCTTCATCGTAGAATCCACGACGGGTGAGTCGCTGTATACTCGCACCGGTATCTTTAAGACGAATTCCCAGAATGAATTGACCTCGATTTCCGGCAACCGGTTGCTGGGTTTCACGGTTGACTCGGAATTCCAATTGCAGTCGAACGAGTTGGTGCCAATTACCGTCCCGGTAGGTTCATTGCGCGTGGCACAGGCCACGTCGAATGTCTTTTTAGAAGGAACGCTGACGCCAACTGGCGACGTGGCCGACACCGCAGAAGTGATCGATAGCACCATCCTCGGAGACGGCCTCTATCCGCGTCCGACGACCGCTCTAACGGCTGGGATCGCACCGACCCCATCCGTTGTCGGAGTCACAGGAGTCGGCTCGGCTGCGGGAGGGGCGCTGCCGGTGGGGAGCTACGCCTATCGTTTCGTTTTCGTCGATTCGACGGGTACGGAAGCCACTCCATCTTTGGAAGTGAACGCAACCGTCGCCGCCGGCCAGAATCGAATCTCATTTGCCAGCTTGCCCGCCGCGCCGGCCGATCCCGCCTACACACAATTGGGGATCTATCGTTCGTTTAACGGCGGGAATTATCTGTCGCTCGATACCGTCCCGATTGCTACTGCGTCGTACGTGGACGACGGCAGCCTCGTGCCGGGCGCAGCGCTCGACACGACCACGCTGAACGGTTCCTACAACTATCTGGTGACGTTTCGCCAAAGCGCCGCAGGCGGGATTGAAACCCGACCGTCGCCTCTGAGCACGCCGCTGAACGTGGTCAATGGACGCGTGCTGCTCCAGAGTATTCCGCAACCCACAGATCCCGTGGCCTTTGACCGAATTCGCATCTATCGCAACCTGAGCACGGATACCAATGCGTACCATTTGCTGACGGAGTTGAATTCCGGCACGACGCTGTACACCGACAGCATCAACGATTCGACTTTGAGCAGTGCGGCATTGATCGATTTGGACGGACCGAAAATCAGCGGTAATACGCTGTTGACGAACGTCATCCGGCGCGATGATTTGAGTTTCTCGACGATGTTCTCGACAGGCACATTGAACATGACGGCTCGCAAGGGATTCAAGCAGTTGGAGACGCAAAGTCTGACGATTGATGCCACAACGACCATACAGAATTTGATTGACTTCATCGAAACGTCGACCGGAATCCAGTCCGCCAACGATGACGCGGCTATGCCCAACTCGTTGAATTCCATCGCGGGCGAAATCGGTACGTTGGTCCCCGGTGGTTCAGTCACCACATCGGGCAAGCTGCGAATTGTGTCCAACAACGGCACTGGGAACGCGGTTACGATTAGCCTGTCGGCCTTCGAATTGACGCAGACGGATGGCACGCTCACCACGCCCGATCTGGCTTTCACTTCATCGCAAGAGGGCCTGGGGCAAAGCGCCATTGCGGATTTCATTGTCTACGACTCGCTGGGCATTCCCATCAACGTGCGTGTCACCTCGGTCTTGGAGACGCGCGACGATAACTCGACGATCTACCGTTGGTTTGCCGACTCGGGCGACAACGATCCGGCGTCGGGAATCGACTTGGCCGTGGGCACCGGCACCATAACTTTCGACGGCGAAGGAAACTTCGTGACCGCGTCGAACTCGTCCGTCGCGATCGATCGCCGTAATGTCGCGTCGGCATCGCCATTAGGCTTTGAATTGCACTTTGATGCGATCAGCGGCTTGGCGTCCAGCACCGCCACGCTGGCGGCGTCACAACAGGATGGTTTCGCGGCCGGCACGTTATCGAGTTTCGCGATCGGCGAAAGCGGAATAATCCGCGGCGCGTTCAGCAACGGCGTTGCGCGCACGCTTGGCCAAGTGCGTTTAGTTCGGTTCGCGAATCCCGCGGGTCTGGAGCAACGCGGCCAAAACATGTTCGCCACCGGAGCCAACTCGGGACTCCCCGTGGAGGGCAACCCTGGTGAGAACGGTACCGCGACTCTGGTCGCCGGTGCCGTGGAATTGTCGAATACCGACATCGGCAGCAACTTGATCCAACTCGTGTTGGCCACGACCCAGTACCGAGGCAACACGCGTGTGATCACCACCTCCCAGCAATTGCTGGAAGAACTCCTCAACCTGCGGCGGTAAACGACTTGATTCGGATGTAGGACGTCTCTTCTCGACTCGGCCGCCCGCACGGTCCGAGCCGCGACGAAACGTATGGACGTTGTTGGAGTCGGGAAAATTCGGCTCCCGCGCCCGTGCTCCGCTCATCCACGAATCGATTCGGAAAGCACGCGATAGTGAGGCGGCGTTCCATGCCGCTCGGACGCTCGTCCGGCATCAACGAAGGCAACTGGGAGCATCTCGATGATCCGACTTACGCAACTCGACGGCGAGTCGTTTATTCTAAACGCCGAACTGATCCGGTACGTCGAAGCCCGGCCAGACACGATCATTA
>CAZFLF010001125.1:0-2854 GCA_964519825.1 uncultured Pirellulaceae bacterium
GCGTCCAGAGCATTGCGGATCAGATTGGCGAACACAATACCCACTTGACCTGAATCTCCCATCGCGGGTGGCAGCGAATCGGGAAGATCGAGTTCGACCGTGACGCTTTTGGGTAAGGAATTGTTTGCCAAGGTTTGTTGGATGCAGCTAGCAATGGAAAAGGGCGAAAGTACCGGAAGAGGCATCTTTGCAAAGTTGGAGAGGGCGGTGACAACCCCATCCGCCACGTCCACGTGCTGTCCAATACGCTGCAAATGTTCGGCAGTCTTTTCCGGCGAGATCGAGCGGGCATTCAAGAGGAAATAGGCGGAGGTTTTGATAACATTCAGGGGATTGCGCAGTTCGTGTGCCACGCCTCCAGCTACCTGGCCGATGGCAGCTAGCCGCTCGCTCCGTTGCTGCCGGGCCACGTGCTCGGCCTGATAAGCGTCTTCAATCATGGCCAAATCCAAATCGAGCAGCTTGTCGACAGACTGAACTGTGGCGACCAGCCCAGACTGATTTCCTTGCCAAGACTGCCCGAGGGCACCCACCAAACCGGACCGAAGTCGGGAAAGGGCAACGTTCGTGAATACCTGATCCAGACCAATTTCAACATGTCGCCAGCCCACCCGAAATCGTCGCACCACGTAGACTTGATCATACGGCCCTTCTAGCAACTCACGCAGCCAGCGAATCAAAGTCACTTTAAGTCGATCGATTTGTTGTTGGCCGCCCGTGATGACCTTTCTCGCATTCGGGTGCCGTTCGATCGCCGCATAGAAATCGTCGATGAGCGCTGCAAGATACGGAGCGAGAACGGGACCGACGGCATGCACTCGTTGCGCATCCGCGGCATCCCATCCGACGTACTCCTGAAGCTCGCGATACCGTGCGAATAGACCGTCCGAGTCCATGCTCTCACCTCAGCAACCCACCAACGAATCAAAAACCCACTAAAACCCCACAGGTGCTGCATCACGTTACAGAATTGACTTTCAACGAGCAACGAGCGGAGAAGACACGGGGCCGCTGCGATCATGGCGCCACTCGAGCAGTACACCGGTGTGCGATAGTGCACGACGATGTGACGCGTCCGCGCACCAGCCGTAAGCCGCCATAATCCTGTTCTGCAGACACAAACGGGAAATATTCCGCCGAGGAGGTCTGTCGGCGCTTCCGCGGGTGCAACGTGCATATACCTCACGTGGTCATGAGTGAGACGTTTGTCCGAGCCGCGCCCGTCAGGAAGCGGTCTGTGAATCCCGCTTCCTGACGGGCGCGGCTCGGACGGCAAACGACGCCTTCCGGGCCGCGCGAGGTATAACTGGCACAAGCGTTGCCGTAACGAAGTACTACAAGCGTGAAGCACCGGAGGTGCATGATGGCTGTCGATTTGACAACTCAATATCTGGGTTTGCCGTTGAAAAACCCCCTGGTCGTCGCCGCCTGTCCTTTGACGGGGGACCTCACGATGCTGCGCCAAATGGAAGAAGCTGGAGCCGGCGCCGCCGTATTGCCCTCCGTTTTCCAGGAACAGATCGAGCATGATGACGAGGAGTTATGCAGTCCGCATCGGCGTGAAGGAGAAGAAGAAGGAGGCGCAGCCAGTTTCATTCCAGGGCTGCTGGATTACAACGCGGGGCCCAACAGCTACTTGCAAATGATCGGACTTGCGAAGAAAACCGTTCGGATGCCAATCATTGCCAGTTTGAACGGTACGCGGCAGGGGAGTTGGATTCGTTACGCGAAATCGATGACGGAAGCCGGTGCGGATGCACTGGAAGTTAACGTCTGCTATGTTCCCACGGATCCTTCGATGACCGGCCAAGCGGTCGAAGATCAGCTCGTGGATCTTGTGGCGAGTCTGCGCGAACTGACGAAGATTCCGTTGGCCGTCAAAATTGGACCATTCTATTCGGCGCTTCCCAACCTGGCTCGACGATTGGCCGCGGCGGGTGCGAACGGTTTGGTACTTTTTAACCGGTTCTTGGAACCCGAAATCGACGTGGAGTCGTTTCGAATCGAGTCTCAGTTACAGCTAAGCCAACGATACGAATTGAGACTTCCGCTGCGCTGGATCGCCATCCTTCGCGACCAATTATCAATCTCCCTGGCCGCAACGAGCGGAGTACACACGGCGACGGATGCGATTAAGGCAATTCTGGCCGGCGCCGACGTCGTAATGATGGCCTCAGCACTCTACCGTCACGGAGTCGACCATTTGTTCAAGATGCATCATGATCTCGTCAATTGGATGCAGGAGCACGACTTCGGCTCGCTGACGGAACTGCGCGGAAATATGAGTTTCGGCCACTGCGTTGACCCAAGTGCACTGGAGCGCGCCAATTATTTGAAGTTTTTGATGTCCCTTCCCAATCCCGCTCTGTGAAAACCCTGGATCGGGGGCCCTTCTCGTCAACGAACCTGTGAGATGTTCGCAGTGCGCATGTCGTCATCCCTCAGCGCAAAAGCCATCTCCGAACCCAACGCGACGTGGACAAAAGCAGCTCCTCTGAGCCGCAACCGTTGGCATGCGAACTGCATTTGAAACCGATGGAAAAACTGAATTTTGGAAATCGTAGAGCTTATCGACGACCACCGACCGGCACGCAAATCCTTGAGTCGGATGCGAGAGTTGTCTCGTCCAGGAGAAAAAACCATGTTAACAACTTCCACCGAGATCATCGGCGACACGTTACTCGTTACAGCGAGGAAAGATCTGCGGGAATTCGATAACCGCAGTATCGATTCAGAAGGTGAAGACATCGTGCAGAAGTTGAACGATCCTCGCTTGTGCAATGTCGTGATGGATCTGACCGGCACGGACTACTACGGCTCGTCGGCGCTCAATTTGTTTCTTCGGATCGACAAG
>CAZFLF010001126.1:0-2854 GCA_964519825.1 uncultured Pirellulaceae bacterium
GATTGGATCACTGAGCGGAACGGCGCTAGCCGCCGGTTCTTCTTAGGAACCGAGGACTAGCGCCCGTTCGCTCAATAAGCTGCGAGTGAATTCGCTAGCCATCCTTTGATTCGCAGGGCATGGGCCAGAGGACTGGCAGCAGAATAATGGCAGAACCGATAGGTCTCGAAGTTGCTATTTGCCAGGTGTCGTTTATACGGCGTGGTGCTTTCGCCAAGATCAAAGGTGTGATCCCCGCGAGCGCAGCATTCACGTATCGTCTCGCGCATCAAAACGGCACCTGCACCAGCTGCTTGAAATTGCAAGTCATATCCCATGCGCAGTCCCAGGGTCGCACCTCGGGTCACATAGTTGTAAGTGAAGGCTGCGGGTCGGTCGGCAACAAACAGGAGGCTGAGATGCACACAACCCATGTTCGCCGCAGCGCCGTGGGCCTCCCGCAAAAACGTCCGCACGGCTGGATGGTTCAGAGTGTTGCCCGAGGGGCAAGCTCCTTGCCAACTTTCAGCCGCAATTTGTTCGCACAGATCGAACAGGTCCCAGCGTGGCTCTTCGGTTCCACGTTCGGGGCGAAAGTGGACGACGCGAATCGCTCCAAGCTTGTCTAACGACTTGTCGCAACGCCGCTGATTATTGCGCCATTTGGAAGGCCGGCTGTTCCAGTAGTTCTCCCACCCTTGGGACAGGTCGATTCGCGCCGTACGGCTCCACAACTTCTGTTGGAAGTGCATTCCCGCGCGACGCCACGCGACGACGAAATCGGGGCATTGGTCAGCTGGCACCCAGCGCAAATCGATTACGTCCCATTCCCGACGTTGTCCGTATAAATGTCGGAAGGCGGCAGCCAGCGTTTCGCTTGGCTGTGAACCAAGTGGGCCATACTGCGTTCCCCAGTTGTCGAGTGGAAACACAAGGCGGCGGATTGATCCGATGCGAGTCGGCTCGCAGCGAATTGTCAGTGGCACCAGTCCGACGGGTATTCCTGAGGGTCCTTCCACGATCAAGACGCGCAGCCGCTGTTCGTCGCCAAAGTGCCGCCAATAGGTCTCGAACCACGCCCAAGATTGCAAGAAACCGGCGCCCGGAGTTTCGCGGGCCAGCTTTTCCCAGGTCTCGCGACACCGCTCCAAATCGCGCCAATCCCGAACTTCGCGCACGTGCCAACGTTGCGTCGAATGAGAGCGAAACCAGCTCGACACAAAATCAGTAAGCATTTTGTCGCGACCAAACGACGAAGACCGTCTTGAAGAGGATCTTGAGGTCCAGCCACAGTGACCATTCGCGAATGTATTGCAGGTCGCATTGGACCCGGTTTGACATCTTGTCCAGCGTATCGGTCTCGCCACGCCAGCCTAGCACCTGGGCGAGACCAGTGATTCCCGGTTTGACTTTATGGCGCAGCATGTAGCCGGGAATGAGGCGTCGATATTGCTCGTTGTGCGCGTTGGCGTGGGGGCGTGGCCCGACCAGCGACATGCTTCCGTCGATCACGTTAAACAACTGCGGCAGTTCGTCCAGCGAAGTGCGGCGCAGGAGCGCGCCGAGCGGCGTCACGCGAGAATCCTGGTAGGAAGCTTGTTTGACGACCGCCCCATTATCGCAGACGCGCATGCTGCGGAACTTCCAGACGAGAATCTCGCGCCCGTCCAGCCCATAGCGACGTTGCCGGAAGAAGACGGGACCCGGCGACGTCAAGCGAATCGCCGCTGCGATGACCAGCATCGGCACCGCTGCGACAACCAGAAATAAGCTGGCCAACGCTATATCGCAGAGTCGCTTTGCGATGCCGTCCACGCCATAGAACGGATTCTCAAACACGCTGACTGCCGGAAGTCCGTTGATGTCGGTCCACCGCGAATGCAGCAGTTCGAATACGAAAAAATCGGGCACGATATACACCGAAGCGGTTGTGTCGGCCAACTGGTTAAGTAGTTCGCGGATCCGGCTTTCCGCGCGCATGGGCAATGTAATGTAGATGCGATGGACTTCGCCGCGCCGAGCGAGCTCGACCAATTGGCGAATGTTGCCCAACCGCCGGCCGACGTCTTCGGGCAAGTCCACGGTTCGCGGTGATGGTCGGTCGTCAAAGAATCCGGCGAGCTGCAAGCCAAACTCCGGTGAATCTTCCAGATTTCGGGCCAGGCGAATGGCCAGGTCGTTGACTCCGACGATGGCGAACCGGCGCAGGTTGTAGCCGTGTACCCGCAAGGATCGCTGCAGGAACCGCGCGGCCCCTCGGGTCATGCCAAGTAGCAACCCCACCGTTCCTGCTCCAACTACCATTCCGGACCGTGGGAGGAGATCGGTGTAACGGGTCATAAAGCCGATCACAAGTAATACTGCGAGGCCGTACGACCAGGTCAAAACCGCCGTGCCAATTTCGCGGTGCATCGACACACCGCGCCAACTTCGATACAAACCGGTCAGTTCGCCAAACAGGAGCTGCAGAATGACCGCGATTGCGGCGGCCAGGAAAAGCTGGCTGTCGGCGGCCACGCCGGGACAACTCGCCGCCACGGCGAACCCCCCCAATACGCTCGCCCCATCGCTGAAGCGCGCTAGGGAATTCATCAGCGACCGTTCGTGAAAAATCCGTGGAGTAATTGTGTTCATCGGACAATTTAGGAGAAATGAGGTTGAGCCTCCGGACCACGCCAAAATATAGGTCACCTCAAGCCATCAAGATGTGTCAGGATTTGCAGCTGGCAATGAAAGCCCAACCCGGCGTGGCTCAGGGAGGGCACAGACACCTACCTTGCACGTATTTTCGACGAAACAGACGTTATCCCGTGCGGATCCGGCACCTCTGCGAGCGGACCCGTTACAAACGAGCATCCAAACCGGGCGGCGGCCC
>CAZFLF010001127.1:0-2849 GCA_964519825.1 uncultured Pirellulaceae bacterium
GGCAACGGCGGCCTCACGATTGGCTTCAGCGACCACCACTCGTTGTCCGGCAGGCTGCGATCGCGCAGCGTGACCCCTGTGGGCCATTTCGCACCGGCATTGATCCAACTTTTCAGCGATTCAATTTCCTCGGCGGTGAGTGGCGGGCCTTTCTTCGGCATCTCCGGTTTGTCGCCGGATACCAAGTTAAGCAACGGACTGGCTGCCGCGTCGTCCGACTTGATCACTTCGCCGCTATCGCCCCCTGCTGCCAGCGACTTCGCGCTCTGCAGCGATAGACCACCCTCGCGTGCTGTGTCGCTGTGACACTGGACGCACCGGCGTTCCAATACCGGCGCGATTTTTTCGGAGAAGAACTCCGGATCGGTTGGCGCGACGATTGACAGACAAACGACTGCCGTCTGTAGGAAAGCAACTGAGATCATCGGCAACTGGCCTTGTTGATTTGTCTGGCGGCAAAAATCGGCACGGACATGGCTTCGACAAAATCACGAGAGGCTGGAATCATCGCTCAAGAATTACCTGCAGATTCCGGCCGGGGCTGACTGGGCGGAGCATTGAATAAATTCGCCAGTGGCAACGAGAATCCCGGCAGCACATCCCCGCCCCCGAGGCTCTGATTCTCGGATATCTCGACGCTGTCCGTCACGGACGTATAGACAATTACGACGCGCCGATTCGGATACACGTACCACACCACACTCACTCCTGCCTCAAAATACTCGCGCAGCTTCAACTCCATTTCTTGCGACGTGTTTCCCTGGCTGATGATTTCTACAACCAGATCGGGCGAGAGGAGCGGGATGGGCTCACGCGGGATCTGACCACCAGGCAATCGCTGCCAACTGATGAACGAAACATCCGGAATCCGAACTTCGCCTGGAAATAGCTTTATCATTCCCGCTTCACCGGCCACGATTCCCAAGCCGCGCTGATCGACGAAGGCGGAGAGAGAGTGCGCGATAAGGATTGCCAAATAGGATTCGTAGAAGCCCATGACCTTCTCCACCAGAATGCCGCAGTATAGTTCCAGCAATCGGCCCTCACGGTCGTTTGCATCCGTCACGTCCTGCTCGGTGGCTTCCGCTGGATAAAGTTTCGTCCGGATGCGTGCAATGGAAATCGGACCGAATTTCTTCAGCAGATCGGCTATGGTCATTTGGCAGTTAACAGTTGCCATCAGTCAGGCTCCGGCCACGAAGATCATGTTTAGTTGGATTCTCCCATTCACCTACCCAGCGGATCAAGGCTCGTTCGATTATCATTCCGGTCACGTCACGAAATAAGGAGCACCTGCATCATGATACATCGCATTGTCGCGATTGTTATTCTTATGAGTGGATGGGGATTTGTTGGCGAGCCGGTCAGCGCCATTGAGGGTCAGATGTCCACTGTTGCTGGGACGGGTCAACCGAAGAATAACGGCGACACCGGGCCGGCAGCCGAAATCAACGTTGGCCAGCCTTTCGGCGTCGAAGTTGGTCCCGACGGGGCGCTCTACATCACCGAAGTGCTGAACCACCGAGTGCTGCGGCTGGATCGCAAGAGCGGACAAATCACGACGGTCGCAGGCTGTGGACGCAAGGGCTATTCCGGCGACGGCGGGCCAGCCACTAAAGCCGAGCTGAACGAACCCTACGAATTGCGATTCGACGCCGCGGGAAACATGTTCTTCGTCGAGATGCAGAATCATCTGGTTCGTCGTGTCGACACGAAGACAGGTACGATCTCGACCGTCGCCGGCACGGGTGTCGCCGGTTTCGGCGGAGACGGCGGACCGGCGTCGAAAGCCCAATTCAGACAGCCGCACAGCATCGCGCTCGACGGCCACGGCGGACTCTACATCGCCGACATCGGCAATCATCGCATCCGGCGGGTCGATCTGAAGACTGGATTGATCGAGTCGATTGCGGGATCCGAAGTAAAGAAGTTGCCGACCGATGGTCAAATAGCCAAGGGGACACCAGTACTCGGCCCGCGGGCATTGTTCATCGACGGCCAGACCATGTGGGTCGCGCTCCGCGAAGGACACAGCGTCTGGCGCATCGAACTCGACGAAGGCAAATGGCAGCACGTCGCCGGCACGGGCAAGCGTGGGTTCACCGGCGACGGCGGACCGGCGAAAGACGCCACCTTCGACGGTCCCAAGGGGATTGCGGTCGGGCCGGACAAAAATGTCTACGTCGTCGATACGGAGAATCACACAATTCGGAAAATTGACAACAAGTCGGGGTTGATCTCGACCGTTGCCGGCGTCGGTCCCAAATCGGGCGGATTCAGCGGCGATGGCAGTCCCGCGACGCAAGCCCGCATGGACCGGCCACACGGCATCTGCGTTGATTCGACCGGCGAGATCTACATCGGAGATACCCTGAACCATCGCGTACGACGGGTGAAATAGGATGGCGAGGATGGCGACTGATCCGCTGCTCTTAGAAGCAATCGCGAAGTTCAGCGAACTGTTCGAGCGAGCCAAGACACTTGGTTTGCGGGAACCGGCTGCAGTGGCGCTCGCCACAGCCGATCTGCGCGGACGACCGTCCGTCCGTACCGTCTTGCTGCGGGCGTTCGACGAACGCGGATTCGTCTTCTACACGAATTCGACCAGCCGCAAGGGACGAGACATGACGGCGAATCCGCAGGCCGCCATCTGTTATCACTGGGACGCCATCGCGGAGCAGTTTCGCGCCGAAGGGCGAGTGGAATGGGTCAGCGACCAGGAGAACGAAGAATACTGGCTAGGTCGCCCGCGCGAGAGACAACTCGGCGCTTGGGCGTCGACCCAGTCGCAACGGCTCGATGCGCCGGAGTTGCTGATTCAACGCTTTGACGAGTACGAGGAAAAATTT
>CAZFLF010001128.1:0-2847 GCA_964519825.1 uncultured Pirellulaceae bacterium
GTAGAGGTGTCTGACGAAGCAAAAAACAAATTCTGATTTCTGTGATCTCTGTCCTCACAGCGGTTTGTCGCCGATTTCTTCCATCAGGCGAATGGCACCCACCGCGACACCGGTCGTGATTGCCCAGATGACCAGGTAGATCCAGACTGCAAGGTCGATCTTGTTGGTGGACAGAACAAGGTAAGCTCCAACGACCCCGATGATTGGTGGATACACGGCCGCATCGTAAACAACGACCATGACGGTACCGCCGGCCGAGCCGTAAGCTACATACAGTTTCACCAGCAACCAGATTACGGCAACCGCGATGGCCACGTAGCCAGCCCACACCCACACCATCTCGCATCCTCCTCGCTGCCAGGTCAAAGCCGTTCGGCATCCACTCGCTGTGTTAACTACTCGCAGCCTCGAGATTCCGAAAGACATCCCTCATTTCACGATTGACAGTACACTAGAATGATCGAAGTCGAGACAATCCACCACAGCCACAGCCAGTTAAAGCTCCGTGCGCCGATCCTATCCGAAAGCACACCATGAGAATTGCGGGCGTCAAATCGGAAGTAATCGCGAAGACGTCCGGATGGATTCGCCTCCGCCGATGCTTGGCGCTGCTGATATGCGCGGTGTCTGCTACCCACTTGGCGCGGACTCACGGAGCCGAGACCACCGAGGGAGTTGCCTTTTTTGAATCCAAGGTTCGGCCGCTGCTCGTTGAGCACTGTCTGAAATGCCACGGGCCCGAGAAGCAGAAGGGTGGGCTGAGACTCGATTCCAGGGCCGGCTGGCAAAAGGGGGGTGACCGTGGCGCGGCGATTACGCCAGGCAAACCTGACGAGACACTCTTGCTCAAGGCGGTGCGATACAACGACGCGGACTTGCAGATGCCGCCCGACAAGAAACTGTCCGACTCGGAAATTGCCGTCCTCGAACAGTGGGTGAAGCTTGGAGCCACGGACCCGCGCGACGGCACGGCGGAAGAAGTCCCACCGAAGGGAGTCGACTTTAGCGCGGCACAGCAGCATTGGGCGTTTCAGCCCGTGGCCGATCGCGTTGTGCCCAACGTCGAGGACACGCGCTGGGCACATTCCACAATCGATCGCTTCGTGCTGGCAAAACTGGAAGGGATTGGACTGCGACCCGCGGCCGATGCCGACCGTTACACATGGCTGCGACGCGTGACTCTCGACCTCACGGGTCTGCCACCGACGCCGACGGAGTTGGCGGCATTTATGGACGACGCTTCACCACGCGCCGACGAGCAGGTCGTGGACCGCCTGCTGGCATCGCGCGCATTTGGTGAGCGGTGGGCACGGCACTGGTTGGACCTCGTCGGATACGCCGACCAGATTGGTACGGCGAACGACGTATTCGCCGAGCACGCTTGGCGCTATCGCGATTACGTCATCGCCGCGTTCAATGACGACAAACCTTTTGACCGATTTATCCACGAACAGGTTGCCGGCGACCTCCTTCCCAGCAACACGCCGGAGCAACGTGCCGCACAGCTGACCGCGACTGGTTTTCTCGTTCTGGGCAACATCGACATTGTCGAGGCGGATAAGGCGAAGCTGCGCGTGGACGTCGTGGACCAGCAGATTGAAAAGGTTGGCAAGATCTTTCTCGGCCTGACGGTCCACTGCGCGCGATGCCACGATCACAAATTCGATCCAATTCGACTTGGCGATTACTACGGGCTCGCCGGAATATTCGGCAGCACGGAGTCGGTGTATGTCACGGGTCAGGGGGTGTGGAGTTCGGTGCTGAGCTTGGAGTTGCCCGAGACCCCCGCTCAAACAGAGACCCGCGACAACCGAGTTCGCAAATATGGCGAGAAGCTGGCTGCGATGAAGGCCCAGCATTCGGCCGCGACCCAGCGTCGTGATGCGGTCGCGGCTCTGTTGAAGATCCCACCCGCGACAGACGATGGAAAGGCCAATCAAGCAGCCCTCGAAAAGGAACTCGCCGGGCTTCAGGACCAACTGAAAAGTCTCCCCTCGCAGATTGAACACTTGGAGTTCTTCAAACCGATACCGCCTCGGACTTATGGCGTGCGGGAGGCGGCACATCCCGCGGACATGCGCATCACCATCCGAGGCAATCCTCGTGCGCTCGGCGATCTGGTGCCGAGGGGGTTTGTACAGATCGCCACTCAGGGAACGGCACGTACGATCCCGACCGAGCAAAGTGGCCGGCTGCAGCTCGCCGACTGGCTGACCAGTGTGCACATGGAAAACCCGCTGACCGCCCGCGTCCTGGTGAACCGTGTTTGGCAAAAGCTCTTCGGTGAAGGACTGGTGCGCAGCGTGGATTACTTTGGGCTGCGTGGTGAAACTCCATCGCACCCGGAATTGCTCGACCATCTGGCGACGCGGTTCGTCAAGGAAGGCTGGTCGCAGAAACAGCTCATCCGCAAACTCGTACTGAGTCATACCTACCGGCTGAGCAGCGTGGCCGACCGACAGGCCCTGCAGCTCGATCCGGACAATCGACTGCTGTCGCGGATGCCTCGCATACGACTCGATGCCGAGAGTCTCCGCGATACGATTCTGGCTGTGGCGGGGGATTTGTTGCCGTGTAGTGGCGGTCCATCGCTGCCGCTGGAATATCCCCAGAATGTCGCGAACCTGGCTCCTAAGAGCGTGAATCCGCCGAGTTTCGCCTTGAGGGAATTTCGACCCGAGCAGTCGTACGTCCGCACGGTATACCTGCCGGTTGTCCGTTCGAGCCTGCAGCAGGGACCGGCGGACATTTTGAATTTCTTCGACTTCACCCAGCCCGCCCAATTCGCTGGGCAGCGGTTTACAACCGCCGTTCCCACGCAGGCGTTATTCCTGCTCAACAGTCCGT
>CAZFLF010001129.1:0-2842 GCA_964519825.1 uncultured Pirellulaceae bacterium
CTGGCGAAACTGGTATCGTCGTCGCGGCCGAGTTGCCACCAACGAACTCGCAACGACAATCGCGTCATGACGGGATCGAGGGCGGGATGCCACACGGCCTTGTCCGAGAAAACGGTCGCGATTGGCATCCGATCCGTTACACCAAAATAGTTTCGAACCTCTGGCGGCGGCTGATCGAGTAATCCGACCAGCTGAATGTCGAACGAGCTAAGGCGCTCGGCGAACCACGCGACGTCCTCCGCCCGCTTTGTCTCTTGAGCGCTAAACCAGACAGGGAATTTCACCCAGTGAACTCCCACCTGGCGAAGCAAACTCGGCAGCGCTCGAATCGGCAGCGGGCGATCACCGTCGGCCAACGACCAGCCGAACTCGCCGGACTTGGCGCGGGTCAGCGGTGGCATGACCACGAAATTAATTTCCTCCGTCATCACATTGCCGGAATGACTGGGTGTGGAAACGCGAACGGTGTAAAAACCAGACGAGGTAACCGGCGGTTGCCACGCGGTGCTACCCGCAAATCCCGGTTGCTGATCGCCCGCGGCCTGAGCGCGGGCTTGTCGCCGGAGGCCAGACTCTGGATCGGCTTCCATTGCCTGTTCGCTTGTGTCGAGCGAAACGCCGTTGACATCCAGCAGTTCAAATCGGATCCGCGGCTGGACGTTCTTAAACCCCGACACTCGGCAACTCACACGTACCGCTTTAGGGTCCGTGAACACGCCGTTTTCGCCGCTGATCTCCACTGTCAATTTCGGGAGCCGGCCCAACCACAGGTCATCGACGAAGACTTCACCGACGAGGTCCGCCCGATCGGACGGGCGGACATGTAGCGAAACAACCGCAGTCCGCACGCGGTCCCCTTCAGGGGTTACCGGACCAATGCTGACGCTGGTCCAACGCGATGCGTCGCGTAATGGGGGCGACTCGTGAATTTCCAGTAGTTTGTCCTCGCCGTCGTAGAATGCGACTGTGTAGGAGACGACGTCGTGCTTCAAGCCCTGCGTGCGGACTTTCGCCGTCAACTGATAGCTAAATTGCGGCACGACCGGAATCGGCGGACTGTAAAGCTGCGCGGCACCGCCGTCTAACTTGATTCGCAGGCAGCGATTGTTTGGCGGCGCAGGCTGTTCATCGGCAACAATCTCAACTGGCAGATAGACTGGATAGCCGCGCCCGCGACGGCGCGTCCAATCGTCGGGCCAACTATCGTAGTTCTTGTCGGCGGCATTCTCGAAGTCGCAAGTAAATACTTCGTCGGCCTCGGCCGGCGCTCGGTCGGTTTGCGCCGCTGGTTCCGCGGCTAGAATGAGCATTGCCAGAAACAACTTGGTCATGACTTCGACTTCCGTCCGTAAGGAGCACTACCATTGCCGCTTAAGATTGGCATTCAGCTCGCGAGTTTGCGGCTTCCATTCAAGCAAGCTTTGCATACTGCCGGAGAATTAGGGGCTGAGGCGGTCGAAATTGATGCCCGCGGCGAGATGCAACCGGGTCAACTCTCCCAGACCGGCCTGCGGCAGTTGCGGAAAATGCTGGAAGATCGGAATCTGCGGGTTGGAGCAGTCACCTTTCGCACCCGCCGGGGTTACAGCGTTACCGAGCAACTCGACGAACGAATCGCGGCGACGAAGGAGGCAATGAAGTTCGCGTATAATTTGGGAGCGAACGTGGTGGTCAATCAGATCGGGCGAGTTCCCGCCAAGTCCGAAGGGCCGGAATGGAACACGCTGATACAGGCCCTGACGGATCTGGGGAATTTCGGCCAGCATGTCGGAGCGCGGCTGGGCGCCGAGACAGGCTCCGAAGACGGCGCCGATCTCGCGCGGCTCATCGCGGCACTGCCGCTCGGCTCGATGGGCGTCACGTTCGACCCGGGAAATCTGATCGTGAACGGATTTTCCGCCCGGACCGCTCTTGAGTTGCTGGCTCCGCACGTTGTCCATGTGCATGCCAAGGATGGCGTTCGTGACATGGCACAAGGACGCGGATTGGAAGTGCCGCTCGGTCGTGGATCGGTTGACTTTCCAGAACTCATCGGCACACTCGAGGAACGTGAGTTTCGCGGTTACTACATGATCGAACGAGAAAAATGCGAAGATCCGGTCTATGAAATTGGCCAGGCCGTGAAGTACTTGCGAAGTCTGGTGTGAGTGGCGTGACACTGACAGTTTGAATGTTGCGGTTCATGGAACTAAACGAGGTTGGCAAGCTATGAAACAATTCACTTGGACAATCGTTGCTCTGGGAGTGCTTTCTTGTTGGGCGGCGGCGGAAGAGCCGAAAACCGATCCCGCGAAGCTCAGCGGAACGTCGCGCGCGGAGCTGTTCCAGAAGTTCACGGAACAGATGAACGCTGTGAAGCTGGTCGGACGGTTCACGATGATCGGCAAGGATGACGGACCGTTGGCCAAGGAAGAATACACCATCCTGAAAGTTGAAAAGCTGCCGGACGGCGACAAGTGGATGATTCACGCGCGCATCAAGTATGGCGATCACGATCTGACATTACCGCTGCCGCTCGATGTGAAGTGGGCGGGGAATACGGCGGTCATCACCCTGGATGACATGACAATTCCCGGCTTGGGGACGTTCAGCTCGCGGGTGGTGATCGATAACGGCAAATATGCCGGTACCTGGCGACACGATAAAGTCGGCGGGCATTTGTTCGGCGTGATTGAGAAGCTGTCGGCGGAAGAAAAGGACAAAGCAGCCGCCCGGACGAGCAAGTAATTTAACGCTGACTAAGAGTTCTATAGGGCTCACATTGGCTCGGGTGGCAGATCGCAGCGATGCCCCGGAAGGGATGGAGGGACGGAGTGACCGAGGGACGGAGGGAAAGAGCGAC
>CAZFLF010001130.1:0-2838 GCA_964519825.1 uncultured Pirellulaceae bacterium
CCAAAGGTGAGTTCAGTAAGCACATCAAGGCGAAGAAACTTCGTGGCCTCACGGTCGAACTGGAAACGACTGACAAAATGACGGATCGTCAGATTGCCGCTAAAGTGGGCGAGCATTTCACTAAAGCTCGTACCAGCAAATCAGCTGTCCCGAAAAAGAAGGCGAAGGCCATGTCAGGAAAACGCGCAAAGTCCAGGCGCGTTTAGCTTGGCCCTCAATCCCTACGCGAAAACTGAGCGGAGCACAAGCGCTATGGATCTCATTGCTTCGGAAGTGATGCGTCGGAATGTGAAATCGGTTCCCCCGGAAATGTCACCGCCAGAACTAGAACGGACCTTCACTGACTCAGGTCTTGCGGGGTTTCCGGTGGTTGATGGGACGCAGGTTGTGGGGGTGGTGTCCCGGTCGGACATCGTGCGACAGTTGTATTTCGAACACTCGGTTGCCGAGCAGACCTCGGACTACTACCGGGACGCCGAGGGATTTCACGAGCTTCCGCTCAAAACTTCGCGCGAGATTGCCGATCGTGTTGGCGAGCGCATGGAACAACTGACGGTTCGAGACGTCATGCATCAGGGAGTCTTCGCCGTTCCTCCGGACCAGCCATTGCGTTCCGTCGCCCAAACAATGACCGATCAACACATTCATCGTGTTCTTGTCACTCGCGACGGAAAGCTACTCGGCATCATTTCCACAATGGACCTAGTCCGCTTATACGCCAACGGACGGTTGAGGCCAGGTTAGATGCGTTTTTGAATCGTCAATCAGCCAGCCTAGTGATTGGAGCGGGCCGGTTCCCATGTATGCGTGCGATCTGGCACATAAGGTGTGCCCAATATGCACACTCGTATGCGTGAATCTCGTATCGCTAACCGAATGGATCTCCGCAGAACTAACCATTTCTTCGTAGGTGCGTCTGCATTGTGCACCGCTTAGCCGCACGACGATGACCTGGCGCGCAATCTGCGTCTTCGGATTCAGCTGTAAGGGCCATGGAGACCTACTTGCGCAACCGGAGGATAATATGGCAGCCGCAGCAACATCGACGGCATCACAATATATCCGTTGGTTTCGGGATCTCAGCATTCAAGATGTGCCCCTCGTCGGCGGAAAGAATGCCTCGCTCGGAGAAATGGTGCGGGAACTTGTTCCGCAGGGCATCCGCGTACCCGATGGTTTCGCAGTTACCGCCGCGGCTTATCGGTATTTCCTCGCAGCCAATGGGTTAGACGATCAAATTCGGCGGATTCTGGGCGATCTAAACGTAAGCGATTTGCAGAGTCTGCGACGTTGCGGAAATGCAGTGCGGCACTTGATTCTGGCGGCGAGTTTTCCGCCAGACCTCGAAGCCGCGATCCGAGCTGCCTATGAGCGGTTGGAACAGCAATCGCCTCACGACTCCGGTTCGCGGCTGGATGTGGCTGTACGGAGCAGTGCAACGGCCGAAGATCTTCCGGATGCGAGCTTCGCCGGGCAACAGGAGACGTATCTCAACGTGCAAGGCTCGGCAATGCTTCTGGATACCTGTCGGCGTTGCTTCGCATCGCTATTCACCGACCGTGCGATCAGTTATCGGTCGGACAAAGGATTCGACCAATTCCAGTTGGCCCTTTCGGTCGGTGTCCAGCAGATGGTCCGCAGTGACTTGGCAAGTTCCGGGGTAATGTTTTCGATTGACACTGAAACTGGATTCGCCGATGCCGTACTCATTAATGCCGCGTATGGCCTTGGGGAAAACGTCGTCCAGGGGTCCGTGAACCCCGACGAGTTCTATGTATTTAAGCCGACGCTGCGGACGGGCCACCGACCGATCATTCGCCGAGAATTGGGCAGCAAAGAATTCAAGCTTATCTATGATGTTGGTGGTTCGAAGATGGTGCGCAACGTGCCGGTCCCGCCGGGCGACCGCGCCCGTTTTGCTGTTTCAAACGACGAAGTCCTTGAGCTAGCCCGTTGGGCAGTAAAGATCGAAGAGCACTACAGCGCTAAGGCTGGCCGAATGTGTCCGATGGATATGGAATGGGCCAAGGATGGACGCAGCGGTCAACTCTTTATTGTGCAGGCTCGACCCGAGACCGTGCAGTCCCAGAAACGGCAAGACGTACTTGAGACGTTTCATTTAAAGGAACGGGGGCGCGTGCTTGTGACAGGACGCAGCGTCGGAAACAAAATTGCCGCCGGGCCCGTTCGCAAGATTCAAAATGTGCAAGAGTTGA
This sequence comes from uncultured Pirellulaceae bacterium, assembly GCA_964519825.1. Taxonomy (GTDB): domain Bacteria; phylum Planctomycetota; class Planctomycetia; order Pirellulales; family Pirellulaceae; genus CAZFLF01. The sequence goes on from CAZFLF010001130.1 coordinate 2,217, forward strand.
ATGTCTTCCAAAAGGGAGAGGTGCTCGTTACAGATAAGACCGACCCGGACTGGGAGCCGGTCATGAAAATAGCGGTCGCGATCGTTACCAACCGCGGCGGGCGCACTTGTCACGCTGCCATCGTCAGCCGTGAATTGGGACTGCCGGCGATCGTTGGCACCGAGCATGGGACGGAAAAGCTGTCGGACGGACAACAAGTCACGGTATCGTGTGCCGAAGGTGATACTGGCTTCGTTTATGAAGGGGCACTTGCCTACAGCGTCGATCGCGTCGAATTACAGGCTCTCGCTCGGCCCCAAACCAAAATCATGATAAATGTGGGCAATCCAGACGAAGCCTTTGCACTCAGCTTCTTGCCGAGCGACGGCGTGGGTCTGGCACGGATGGAGTTCATCATTAGCAACCACATACGGGTACATCCCATGGCTCTCGTGCAGTACGACCAATTGGATGACCCCGCCGTCAAGGCCGAGATCGACCGCATCACAGCCGGTTATGACAACAAGCCACAGTTCTTCGTGGATCGCTTAGCCGAAGGTGTGGCAATGATCGCCGCCGCCTTCTATCCGCGCGACGTGATTGTGCGGATGAGCGATTTCAAGACCAACGAATATGCCAATTT
>CAZFLF010001131.1:0-2837 GCA_964519825.1 uncultured Pirellulaceae bacterium
GGCGCATCGCCAAAGGGATCATCGCAATCGGCGATCAAGCGATTGGCGTTCTTGCCATCGGCGGTGTCGCCTGCGGACTGATCGCGATTGGCGGAATGGCGATTGGAGGAATCACCCTGGGAGGCTTGAGCATCGGTCTGGCACTTGCGATTGGAGGCGGTGCGATCGGCTGCGGTGCGGCATTCGGAGGATTCGCCCTCGCCCCCGTTGCCGTCGGCGGCTGCGCAATCGGTTATTACACGGCAGGAGGAGCTGGGTTCGGAATCCATTCCTTCGCCGGCAATGCCCGCGACGCTACCGGCGAGGCCTTCTTTAGCGGCCCGGGGGAAGTATTGCTGCGTGTGCTGCCGTTTGTTGGGAAGGCGTCTCTGCTCGTGGCAATCCCAGTATTGCTGTTGTCGATCGTCAAAGCGATCGGGGCGATGGTTCGGGGATTGCAAGGTACGGACCCCCGAGCGGCGACGCGGGAGTCAGATCCGGCCGTGGGACGGAGTACCGGGGGAGGATTCGCGTTCGGCTGTTTCGCGATCTTGGCTTTGATACTGATCGGCGTCGTTCCACTTGGCCTATTGGTGTTGACCTATTTTCGGATGGCCTCACATCAAACGGTGGCCGTCCAGCGGGATGAGGCCGCGGCCAGAGCGGCGGAAGTGCGGGCGCAAAGTCTCGCAGGGACAAAGAGTCCATGGTCGCGGCAAGCGAATCTGAATTGGACCGATGAAGGTCCCGCGATTTCGGACCCTTTGCAACAGCGCCTGAATCTCGACGTCGATCTCAGAAATCAAGTCAACCAGGTACTGCGTGAGACCTATCGCGACTATGTCGCGATCGAGGGGAGCCATTCCGAACGAGAAGTTGTCGCCGCGCATCAAACAATCACCATTCAGGTTCCTGCAGCAGAATATGCCAAGCTGCAACAGCAACTCTGGTCGCGGCTCGATGCGATACTGAACCCAGATCAACAAGGCATCATGCGTCAATCGCTGCCCGTGATACCCGTCAGCCGATCGGACTCGGTTACAGGTGTCTTCGTCGACGATTTTGTCCTGCCCGGCGTTCTCGGCTGGGGCACGGCGAAAACGCGAATCGAACTCTTTGAAGGAGGCGATTGGTTCGAATGGCAAATCTCGTCGCAGGGACTGCATACTATGGGCAATAGTCGCGGGCTGGACCCACGTTGGAAGCGCTTCTGGGAAGAGGCGCCGAGCTCGTTGACTGTGCCGAACGCAGAAGCTCCTGATATAAAACCGGACCAATAAGAGTCCCTATTTTGCGTCGTGTGTTGTCGGCCTGTCAGTGCCTGAACGAGTGAGATTGATGACCCTCATTCCATATGTGGATTTCGACGATTCGTGGGACGAATGGATTGGCCCTGACAGAATTCGCCCCTATCAACCTGCGCAATTCGCCGAAGGGGACAAGGTACAGGTTCAATGGGAGTCGGATCAGCAGTGGTATCCCGCGACCGTGTTCAAAGCGTGGTACGGATTGCACCTTGTTCGCTACGACGGTTACGACTCATCCTCGGACGAGTGGGTTGGCCCCGGGTCGATTCGGCTGCGCACCGAGTAGTTGCTGCGCTTTTCCTGGCACCCACGCCTCATGAAGTCACGATTGACTCGGCAACCCATTTGCGTGATGGCAGGGTGACGGTGTACACTCCTGTCAATCAACGGATGGCGGTCGGTCGGCAATCGTTTGCCGGGCGGCCTCCATCAACACAGACACTCCGGGAAACGTACCAATGGCCGAAGGTAGCATCAAAAAGTTGACGGATAAGGGATTTGGATTCATCAACACGGGCAAGGAAAAAGACCTATTTTTCCACTCATCGAGTGTTGAAGGGGTTAGTTTCAGTGACTTGCGTGAAGGGCAAAAGGTGACCTACACGGAAGGTCGGAGTCCAAAAGGCCCGTGCGCCGAGAACGTCAAGCCGGTTTAGTTCCGGCTTCCGACCGGAACCGCTGAGGAGGATTTTCGCCTGCCGGCTGAAATTCCATCTTTCCCCTTGAGGCAAACAGTCCGAACCAAGTCGTCCTTCCGGGCGTGCCTGAATTCGGAGTGTGTCGTTGTGCGGATTTGAATCGATTTGCCATTTCCAACGACTCACCTAAGTTCCTCTTGGTGTGCATGATTCTCCCGGTCCGACACATACTGCATACCGCAGGTCTCCTCTTCGCACGTCGCGCGACTGTGAAGCCAAGGAGACCTTCCGGTTTGCGGGTTGTGGCTCGGTCTTGAGATCGGCGTTTGCCACACCGTAAACCGAGGAAGTAGGCAGTTCGTCGCAATTCTTTGTGCCCACACCTCGACTGCTTTTTTCACAACTGTGCAAGGTTCTGGCGCGGCAACTGCCGTGGGCTATGCCCAAACTTTGCTTGATCGCCTGCGTCGGCGCTCCGTATAGCTTGATCAAACCGATCTGAGAGTCGTGCTTGCCGTCCAGAACTTGTCTCCGCTCGATTAACGCACTACTCTCTTGCTTCTATTCGGCAGGGCAGAGGAAGGGTTAGTTGGAATGTTGTTGCGAATCGTGGCCGCGTTGAGTCTGTTGCTGCCCGCTTGCGCTGCGGTGGCTCAGGAGAAACCGGGCGTCCCCGCCGTTGAGTCTGTCAATTCTGCCGGTGCCGCGGCGAATGCGGTTGTCCCACCGGTACAGCCGGAGAAAAGCCTCTCGACTGGACCGATGGAAAATCGCGCGGGGCATCACGCACCACCAACGGTCGATTACTATTCCTTACTCTTTGTGTTCGTGCTGGCGACGTTTATCGGACTCGGCGTCGTCGCCCGCGTGTCACGGTTGTTGCACACGCCTCTCATGTCGCTCACCAATGCGA
>CAZFLF010001132.1:0-2834 GCA_964519825.1 uncultured Pirellulaceae bacterium
CGCCGATGGGCTGGTTCACATCACCTACACGTGGAAACGGAAACGCGTCAAGCACGTTGTGCTCGACCCCGCCAAGGTACCGCGCAAAGAGATTGTTCAGGGCGTGTGGCCCAAGTCGTAACACGCTTCAGGACGTGATGCGATGTGTTGGGACCGGGCGGCCGGGGCGGAAACTCTGCAGCGTATCGATGTGATGGGACGCGTTGATCGCTTGGCAGGCGCGGGCAATCTCGGCGCGAATCAATTCTTCCAGAGTGTGTGGATCGGTGGCCACGCGCGCGTTGATGACGACGTTGGCTTTCGACACGGTGCAACCCGACGGCAAAGACAGTTCGGGCTGGCTAAAACTGCTGACGAGGTTCGCCACCGCGTAATTGCCATCCGCCATGCCGATCATCTTGAGATGGGCGGTCTCGGCAGCGACCTCGACAAGTCGATGATGCAGGCGTCCGATTAGATCCAGCAACAACCGATCCAGCTCAAACGGCGTCGTACCCGTGACGGTTACTTGGCTGTTCAGCCAACCGAGTTCCGCTTCCCCTTCGGCATAGACGTCGTAATCCAGATCCATCACGCGTTGGCCGAACGCCCCGCGCTGTTCGAGGAATTCACACAGCGTCTCGAAGCCGGCGCCCGTCTTGGCGGAGGTGCACACAATCGGGCGACCAGGAAAATCGGCTTCCAGCAGCGCGGTGAGGTCGTGGACTTCCGCCGCCGGCAACTCGTCGATTCGGTTGAGAATGATGAAATCGGCTTCTTCCAGTTGCTTGCGGAAGATGTACTCAGCCTTGGGAGAGAATCCGCCGCGCTGGTCCTGGCGGAGAATCTTGGCGCCGTGGCTTGGCTTGAGAATCACTCCATACGGCGCGACGTCGAACGGGCGCTGGTAGACCTGCACGAGCGGACGAATCACTGTCGCGACGAGATCGGTGCAGCTCCCGACCGGTTCGGCCAGGATGACTTCCGGCAATGTCGCATCGCTCAATCTCTCGACCGTCGCAGTCAGTTCATTAAAGTTGCAACAAAAGCACGCCCCGGCCACTTCGCCAACGTCGAAACCCTGCGATCTCAGATTGTGAGTATCGACCAGGTCGGTGGTCTGGTCATTGGTGACAATGGCAACTCTTTGGCCTTGTGCGATGTAATGCTTGGCCAGGCGACCGATCGTGGTCGTTTTGCCAGCCCCTAAAAAGCCGCCAATCATGATGAACCGTGGATTCATTTCAATGCTCCCGAGTTGCCGCCAGTGGCCTTGGAATTCTCGATCACCAGCCATTCGCGTAGGCTGTTGATGTTCGTGAAGGGATATTCGGCGGGTGAGTCCGCTTGGAAACGCTGAGCCGTCATCCAGGCGAACTTGGATTGCTCGGCGCTGGACGGATCGGGATCAGGGAGCGGTTTGCCATCCGCTTCGGCGTAAATTGTGCGCACGACAGGGACGCGCGAACTGGCCGGAGGTGCGAGTTCGTAGTCCGTGCCGCGCGTCTGCACGAACCACGTGTTGTCGCGGAAGCCGCGCGTCAACCGCAACCGGGCCGCTTGAATCAGTTCTTCCTGCGCGGGTGCGGAGAGATCCTTGTTCGACCGAATCGACTGGCTCAGCTTCTGAGTTTCCGAGACGTCGAAGCTGACCCAGCCGTACGGAGGCAGGAAGGCTTCCAGTTTGCAATGCGACGGCGAATTCTTGGGAAAAGTGTTGATTCCATAGGTCACGCGCGTCGGTTGATTCAACAACCGTCCCATCGCCGCGCAAAAGCCGTGATAGTCACTGCAGTGTCCGCGCAGTTGTTCGAGCGCATGAGCCGAACTCGCCGTGAGCGACGCTTGCGAATGGTCGTAAGTGAAGTGACGGTCGGCCCAAGTCATGACTGCTGCGAGGTCGCTCACCGGGCCGTGTCGCACCGGGACAATTTCCTGCAACAGTTTCTCAAACCGGGCATCGGCAACGACCGCCTGCTCCTCGCTGCGTCGATACGGCTCGAATGATTCCGGCCATCGCGCAATCGACTGAACCTGGTTGGCCGCGAGGTTCCAGCGCAGCTCCCAGACCTTGATGCGGAGTTTGTGCCGAATAATCTGCGCGCCTTGCGGATTGGAAAACTCGAAATAAGCGAATCGGTTGCCGAATAACGGCTCGGTGTTGATCCGCGTTGGGACTTCATTGGGAAAAGTCGTCAGCTCCGTCGCCAACAACTCCTGGCCTCGATCGCTGGGTGGGATCGGCATCCAGACTCGCAGCAGTTTGGTCTTGTAGGGAGCGGTAACGGTCACTACCAGCTCGGCGTCGTACGTGATCGGACTGCGCCGTTCGGCGGAATACGGCTGCGCCGGGTCGAGCACATCGGGCTCGGCCGCAACGGCGGACAGCGCGCCGAGCGCCAGGCAAACACCACACGCCCGTGCCAGCGCTTTCATCGTTCGACTCCCACGTGATTGGCTGCGAACGACGGTCGAATGACGAGCTCGTAGATGCCGCCCCCCAAGACGGCCCCGATCATGGGCGCGAGGATATAGACAGTCAGCCAGCCAAGATCGGCGAATCCCGGCAGCGCGACACGTCCCCAACCGGCGAAACAAGCGAACAGTCGCGGACCAAAATCCCGCGCCGGGTTGAAGCCAGCTTGCGTCAAGGGGCCGATGACTGAGATCAGGGCCGCAACCGCCAAACCGATGAAGACGGGCGCAAGTCCATTGATCGGTCGGCCGGGATTGTGCGCACACGTCACGGCGAACACGACAAATCCCAGAATCGAAGTGCCGAGCAACTCGCTGACAAAGGCCACGTGGTGCGGCACGAGACTCCGTAAGCGATCATGCTGCTCGACTGAATACGG
>CAZFLF010001133.1:0-2833 GCA_964519825.1 uncultured Pirellulaceae bacterium
GATTATCCGCGACGCGAATGCAAAAGGACTTGCAGGTTCCGCGATTCGCCGAACGAAATCCGCTGTTGCAATTTCTCGAGCTGCAGCTTTTCGGCCGGGTCGCTGAGATTGACGACCACGCCAATCTGCCGCTCTTGCGAGGTCGCCAGTCGATTGCCGCGAGTCACATCGACGCTCCCCAAACGGTTGCCCAGCGACTTGACGCGAAACGGGCCAATTTGTTCGACGACGGCGAGCGGCGAAGTCGTGCGATTCGGCGCGGCTAGCCCGGCTGGCGTCGGCTGCGGTTCTCGTGACATCGCCGGCACGACAAAAGTAATTCGGTCTCCCGGATTGATCAGCTCGGGAACCAGGCTGCCGCTGTCGACGGTGACCACGTAATGGACTTCATTTTGCTCCAACTCTAATTCGCGTGGTGGCGTGGTCGAGTAATGGCGGAAAAAGAGTTGTCCACCCGGGATTTCGCGTGCGACCGGGCGATCCACAATGGTGCTGACATCGCTCCAGGGATGCACCACGTTGATCAGCTTCTTCCCAAAGCGTTCGGGTATTGGCACTTCTTCCAGTTGATCGCGGCGCACCAATTCACCCCCCTTCAACGTCACGCCGTCCTTGATCCCGACGAACGACATGTTCTGAATGTCGCGAGTCTTGCTGTCGAGATAAAACCAATTCAGTACCGCTCCAGCCAATCCTAGGAAAACTGCGACAATGAGACCCGTGGCGCCTTTCATGCACTTCTCCGAATTGGGAGCAGTAGGACGGAACTGACCAATGACCAAGTCCGAATGACCAATGACCAATGAATGACCAAATCCCAATGACCAATGATTTTTCTTTCCTGACCTCTGACCTCTAACCTCTAACCTCTGACCTCTAACCTCTAACCTCTAACCTCTAACCTCTCTTACCAGGCAGAACCCCAGCGTGTTGCCGGGCGATTCCCATGCGAATTGCACGTCGACGGATTCACTCGCGGATCGCTCGTAGCGTCGATGCCATGTTGCCGCCGTGACCTGCCAGTCACCAACGGCCCGCCAGCCGCCGGCGGCTTGGGTTGAGTCCCACCGAGCCGCGAGTTCCGCTGGCTCTACACTACTTGCAAAACCGATTAGCGAACGATCATTGCCCCATAGTGCGAGCAATCGCTCGCATTCCGCTGGCAACACAACTCCAATTTTTTTCGCGGATTTCTGCTGGTGTGGCGCGGGTAAAACGACGAACGAGGTCCATGTCATGGCTTCGGACGCCGGACCCGAGTCGGCTGGAAACGCAAGCCCCCAGGATATCACGCCGCGTTCGGCGGCGGAAATCTGCTCGGCAGCACCGAGCGGATTTGCTTGCGGATCGCTTACGACTACCACCATTGGCATCGGCTGCCGTAGTTCGTAGAGCAACCAACGCCCGGGATTCTTTTCAGCTGGCTCCTGGTATCCGAGTCGCGTCAACCAGTCGCGGAATGTGGAATTCGAATTCGTCAGCTCGGGCGACCCAGTAGCTGCGGCGACTCGACAATCGTGTCGTAACTGGGCCATCGCGGCACGAAAGTCTCCGCGGATTTCGGAACGCAAAACGGTGGCGGAGGAATCCCCAAACTCCAACCAGTCCCCCTGGCCATGCTCTCGATCCAGATCGCGATTTCCGTGTTCGTGCACTGGATGGATGGGAACTGGCACCCGCGATTCGGTGCTCCACGACGCCAGCATCTGGCGCCCCAAGACGATCCCGAGAATCAGAACCAGGCCAGACGCCAACAGGTTGGTCGCCGTTCCGAAGATTCGCTGCGCCACTTCGCGGTACGAGGTTGAAGTCATGGTTGGCTCGCTCACGGAATCGCCGCATCCGCGCGTTGGCGCAGCCCGTCTTCAATGCTAGGCAGACGACTCTCGTAAGCCTCGAGTTGCTGGATCTTGGGTTCGATGCGGTTGATCTCCGCTTGCAGGGCGGCGATTTCTTGCTGGATCTCCGCCGCGCGCTGCGGCGACGGCGGCGGTGGACCCGCCAATTCGGTTTGCAGATCCTGAATACGCCGTTGCAATCTCGCGACGTACGCTTTGTAGGTGGTCAGAAAAAAATCGGTCATCCTGGCTGGCAGACGGCTGATATCTCCGAGCAGAATCTGGCCAACTGGACCGCGCGTGTCGATCAGAGGTCTGACCCGCTGGCGATGCACAAGTGCACGATCCAGCTCACACATCAACGCAATTGGTAGATGAAAGTCCGGTTGTCCACCGGCGATCAAGCGCATGTCGTCATCGTTATCAAGCACTTTCAACGCCGAGAAGTGCGGGATGTTGAGTAGCGCGACAACTGCCTGACGAAATGCTTGCGGCAACTGCGGGTCCGTTCGTGGTAGCTGATAGAGGACGGGGATGCGACGTTCTACGTTGGAAATTCCCATCTCCCAGTTGGTCCACTTGCGGTCGAGCAGCGAGCCGGCGATTTCGCCGCTGTTATAGCGCCCCAATCGCGGCATCAAGGGAAAGCCCCGCTCAACTTCGGCAATTCCGCGATAGGCGCCGATCTGATCGGGGTCCAGCACGGGCCGCACAATGAACCCGTTCGGCAATGGCCCGCGCACGACGGGATGCTGCAGGAAGGGATCGTCAATTTGCGTCATCGGCGGATCGACGGCGGTGGTCATCGTCGCCGAAATGGGCCACTCTCCGAGTAAACGGCCTTCGTTCGCCCCGGTTCGTCCGGACCGCGCTCGAAACGCCGCATCGTGCGACACGATCTCGCCCCGAATACGCCATGTGGCCATCGTGCCGTAATTGATCAAGAGCGCGAGAACAAAGAGCAGCACCGGCAACCACAGCACCAATTCGATCGG
>CAZFLF010001134.1:0-2832 GCA_964519825.1 uncultured Pirellulaceae bacterium
GACTTCTACAAGATCGATCCGCTGTTGTTCAGCCCCGCGGTTGTGACCATTGTGAACGTTGATAGTGGCCGGACGCGTCGATTTGGTGACCCTTCCCCGGACGTGCTGCAGCGGTCATTTCTCTCGTGATCAAAATCGCCGTTCTCGCCGCCCCAGACAGTTGGTACGCCGCGGACTTGGTGCGCGCGTCAGGCGGCCGACACGAAATCGTGGTCCTACCGTTCAGTCAACTCGCGGCGACGGTCGCGGACGGCGATCGGGTGACAAGTGCCGGTCATGATCTGCACAAGTTCGATGTGATTCTCGTACGCACCATGCCGCCCGGTTCGCTGGAGCAGGTCATCTTTCGAATGGACGCGCTCGGACAACTGGCGGCGGCCGGCAAAGTTGTCGTGAATCCACCCCGCGCGTTGGAAGCCGCGGTCGACAAATATCTGGCGTTGGCCAAGCTGCGGGCTGTGGGATTGCTCACGCCGCGGACTTGGGTGGGACAAACCGCGGAGGAAGCTCAATCCGCCTGGCAACAACTCGGCGGTGACGTCGTGATCAAGCCGCTGTTTGGAGGCGAGGGGCGCGGCATCATGCGGGTCAGTGATCCCGATCTGGCACTCCGAGCATTCACGACGCTGGAGCGGCTTGGCGCGGTGATCTACTTGCAAGAGTTCATCCCGCACGCGGGACACGATCTGCGGCTGTTTGTGCTGGGGGAACACGTATTCGGCATGAAACGCACGAACACCATCGATTGGCGCACGAATGTCAGCCGCGGTGCGACCACCGAGCCGCTCCATGTCACCGATGAGTTGCGCAAGATTGCGAATCAAGCGAATGCCGCGGTGGGAACGTTGATCGCCGGGGTTGACCTGGTGCCCGGTCGCGACGGCAAGCTTTACGCGATCGAAGTCAATGCGGTTCCAGGCTGGAAGGCACTGGCACGTACGTTAGGAGTCGATATCGCCGAGATGGTACTGGAGTATGTGGCCAACATGCGGGGTAGTACCGAACACATCCAGGGCGAATGTCGACCCCCTCCTGAAGAATGAATCGCGAATTCCGCAGCCCAAAAAACAGGCAACCAATCCCGCGCCAATCGTATGAGTACATTTTCCCCAAACGCTAACGTCGGTTGTCTGCTGACGGCGATGGCCCAACAGATGCCGGACGCCGTGTGCGTCGTTGAGCCGCTGGAGCGCGACGCACAACTCAAACGTCGCTATCGACACGTGACGTTCCGCGAACTGGATGCGGACAGTTCGCAGATTGCGGCGGGACTGCGGGGAATGGGAGTCCAGCCTGGAACGCGACTCGTGTTGCTTGTTCGCCCCAGTATTGATTTCATCTCGCTCGTGTTCGCACTATTCAAAGCAGGCGTGGTGACGGTGCTTATCGATCCCGGCATGGGCCGCCGCAATCTCGTCCGCTGTCTGGAGGCCGTCGACCCAGAAGGGTTTGTGGCAATTCCGCTGGTGCAAATGATCCGCTCCGTGCTTCGCTGGCGTTTCCCCCATTCTCGGTTTCATGTGACCGTTGGCCGAAAATGGTTCTGGGGCGGGTTAACGCTGGACGAGCTACGACGGAGATCGAACGAATCGTTTGCACCAGCCGAAACGAAAGCCGACGATCCCGCCGCGATCATCTTCACGACGGGAAGTACTGGCCCTCCGAAGGGGGTCTTGTACCAGCATGGGAACTTTCTGCGACAGGTCACGGAGATTCGCGATCACTACAACATTCGGCCGGGCGAGATCGATCTCCCCGGCTTCCCGCTGTTTGCGCTCTTCAACGCCGCGATGGGCGTGACGACCGTGATTCCCGACATGGACTTCACGCGACCGGCGCGAGCCGACCCACGCAATATCCTCGAAGCGGCCCACGACTGGCGGATCACTCAGGCATTTGGATCGCCGGCACTGTGGAATGTCGTGGGACGCTACTGTGAAGAAACTGGCGCCAAGATACCGACGCTGCAGCGTGTGCTGTCAGCCGGTGCGCCGGTACCCCCGCACGTGCTTCAGTGCATGAAACAAGCGATTCACCCTGCTGGTGAGATCTACACGCCTTATGGCGCAACGGAAGCGCTCCCCGTCGCCTCGATTTCCGCGGGCGAAGTACTCGGTGAAACCTCCATGCGCAGCCGCGAAGGCGGGGGCACTTGCGTCGGGCACCGGTTCCCTAACATCGAGTGGAAGGTGATTCGAATCGCGGAAGGGCCGATCGCGCGACTCGAGGAGATCGAGGAACTTCCACCGGGAAAAATTGGCGAACTGCTCGTCAGCGGACCGGTCGTCACTCGCGAATATGTCACGCAACTCGAGGCAAATCCGTTGCACAAAGTCCGCGATGGCGATCGCCTGTGGCATCGCATGGGAGACGTCGGTTATCTCGACGAGCTGGATCGTTTTTGGTTCTGCGGGCGCAAATCGCATCGCGTTATTACCGATCAGACGACTATGTTTACGATTCCGTGCGAGGCAATCTTCAATCAGCACCCGCGGGTGTATCGTTCGGCGCTGGTCGGGGTCGGCCCCCCCAGACAGCAACGGCCGGTTGTCATTGTGGAACTTTGGCCGAATCACCGCACGAAGTCACCAGTCGACGAACGGCAGCTAGTCAGCGAGTTGCTCGCGCTGGCCGTGGAATACGAGCACACCCAAATCATCCGCGATGTCTTGATCCACAAGTCGCTCCCCGTCGACATCCGTCACAATGCCAAAATCTTCCGCGAACAACTTGGGCTTTGGGCTGCCAAGAAGTTGCACAGGTGATCGCGCCACTTGGGTAGTGGAGTCTTTTGAACTATTTAGTAGTGGGCTGTGAGCGGCATGGCGCTAG
>CAZFLF010001135.1:0-2826 GCA_964519825.1 uncultured Pirellulaceae bacterium
GCCGCGCACGCCGCCGCCGGCCAGCCACATCGTAAACGCCTCGATATGATGATCGCGACCGAGCATCTCGCGCGGTTCCCCTTGCGGCGTGCGACCGAATTCTCCTCCCCAGATCACGAGGGTGTCATCGAGCATTCCGCGCCGCTTGAGATCCCGCACCAGCGCCGCCATCGGCTGGTCGACTTCTTTGCAGATCTTGTCGAGCGACTCACCCAACTCCGTTCCCTTGTTGCCGTGGTGATCCCAGTCGGTGTGATAGAGTTGCACAAACCGGACGCCGCTCTGCACCAGTCGTCGGGCAAGCAAGCAATTGGTGGCAAAACTGGGCTTTCCGGCCTGTGCACCGTATAAGTCGAGCGTCTCCTGGGTCTCGTCGCGGAGGTCCATCAGTCGCGGCGCGCTCGTTTGCATTCGAAACGCCATTTCATAGGCGGCGATGCGAGTTGCAATTTCTGGATCGCCGGTGTCGGCGAGCCGCAAACGATTGAAATCATTCACGGCTGCGACGAAGTCGCCTTGCCGCTGCGAGTCGATACCGGGTGGGTTTTCGAGATCGAGAATCGCCGCCCCTTGCGAGCGGAACGGAACGCCTTGATACGTCGTCGGCAGGAAACCGCTGCCGTAATTCGTCGCGCCGCCACGCGGACCGCGCGGACCCGATTGCAAGACGACGAACCCAGGCAGATCGTTGGCTTCGCTGCCAATGCCGTACGTCACCCACGCTCCCATCGACGGCCGGCCGAACCGCTCGTGCCCGGTGTTGAGAAAAAACTTGGCAGGCCCGTGATTGAAGACATCGGTCTTCATCGACCGGATGATCGCGATGTCGTCGGCCACCGTCGCCAGGTGCGGTAGCAATTCCGAAATGGTCTGGCCACTCTGACCGTGTTGAGCGAACTTGCGGCGAGTGCCGAGCAGTTTCGCGTCTTTCTTGATAAATGCGAACCGCTTGTTATCGACGTATGACGCGGGAATCACTTGGCTGTCGAGCGCCTGGAGTTTCGGCTTGGGATCGAATAGCTCCAACTGGCTTGGCCCACCCGCCATGAACAGGAAGATGACGTTCTTTGCTCGTGCGGCGAAGTGAGGTGCTCGCGGCTCGAGCGGATTGTCCGTGGTCGACGGAGGCTGTGCCGCGGCAGCTTCCAGGCACCCCTCCCGAAGCAACAGATCTCCCAGCGCCATCGCCCCCAAACCAACGCGACAATCGCGCAGAAAATGCCGCCGCGCCAGCGGTGCTGAAGCAGGTGAGAATTCTTTTGTCATCGTGTCACCCTTTGGCGAGATTATCGCGGTTACTCGCGGGTAATGAATTCGTCCAGATTCAACAACACGCGACACACCGCCGTCCACGCCACCAGTTCGCGGCCTGTGCTTTCCCCTGCGGCGTCGGTAGCCTTGGAGTCACCGCCGGCGGCGCCGCTTGCAGCCACCTTTAGTTGCTGCTCGACGAGGGCCGCCAACCGCTGCCGTTCCGCCACGGTCGGCTCACGTGCGAGACACAACTGGAATGCCAATGCTTCGCGTTTGGACCGATCGGCCGATCCCTCGGCTAGTACCCGTCGCGCGAAGGCTTGAGCGCATTCCACAAATTGCGTGTCGTTGGCCAGGGTCAATGCCTGGAGCGGAGTATTCGAACGCAGTCGGCGGGTGCAGGAAACATTGCCATTCGGCGCATCGAAGACCATCAGCGCGGGATACGGGCTCGATCGCCAAAAGTGTGTATACATGCCGCGCCGGTAACGGTCTTCGCCGGGAGCCGCGTTCCACGGTTTTGGATCCTGAGTGAACTCGAACACGCCCTCTGGCTGCGGAGGAAAAACGCTGGGACCGCCGATCTTGTGAGTCAACAGGCCGCTGGCGGCGAGGGCCGCGTCGCGAATGATCTCAGCCTCCAGTCGCACTCGATTTTGTCGGGCGAGCAGTTTGTTTTCCGGATCGATGGAAGACGGTGCCCGGAAGTTGGCAGGCGGATTAACGTTGGCTTCCTCCGACGCGAACCGCACGCGTCCCCAATCGGAATTCTTAGACGACTGGCGGTAGGTTGCCGAGGATACGATCAGCCGGTGCAGGTGCTTCACGTTCCAGCCTGATTCCACAAACTCGACCGCCAGCCAATCCAGTAACTCCGGGTGCGTCGGTGGCGAAGCTTGTGCGCCAAAATCGTTATCGGTTTCGACGATGCCCCGACCAAAGAACTGCAGCCAATATCGATTGACGATGACGCGCGGTGTTAATGGGTTGACCGGATCGACCAACCAACGGGCGAAATCGAGTCGAGTCGGCTGTGGGAGTTCGGACCGCAATGCATGCAGCGCGGCCGGAACTCCGGGTGCGACTTCATCACCCAGGTCGAGAAAATCGCCTCGACGTTGCACATGTGTCCGGCGCGGCTCCGTACGAACCTGCATGACCAGCGTGGTTGGGATCTTCGGCTCTTGATCGCGGAGTTTGGCGATCTGTTCAAGTGCTGGAAAATCGCGGCGGGCTTCCTCGCTCTTGCGGTAATAGTCCTCGATTGCTTTCTTGTTCGCCGGGTCCCGCTTCTCAAACGGCATGTCATAGGCAACTTGCACAGGTCCCGGTAGTCGTGCTCGCTGTTGCGGTGTGATCGCCTTTTCCCAGACCTGCTGTTTCTGATCGAATTCCGGCCGCTGCTTTTCAACTTCCTGTTCCAATTCGGCGATTTGCCCGCGAATCTTGGCGCGGCGCTCGAGTTCGCCCCCGACGACTTGCCAATCCGCCGGCGCCTCGAGCATTGGCTCGTCACAGTTGTTCAGAAACGCGAAGAGTTGATAGAACTCGCGCTGAGAAATGGGATCGTAC
>CAZFLF010001136.1:0-2813 GCA_964519825.1 uncultured Pirellulaceae bacterium
TGCCAACTCGCATGGCGGTCTCTCATGAAATGGGTCTTGATGCCGGACGGAGCGACCCACACATTACTGACCGCGTTGCGTGCTGAATACCAAGAGAGGATCATTATGACCGACCGAATCAGTCTCGCCATGATGCGTGATTCGTTATACGCGGCCGTTGTTTCGGACGCACTCGACACGTTGGGCTTTCGTCACCAATCGCCACGGGTTCCGTTGTCACCGTACTGCGGCGGACAATTGCTCGTTGGCCGCTGCAAGACGACGCTGTGGGCCGACATGTACCACAAAGATCCACGTCCCTATGAACTCGAGTTGCAAGCCGTCGATGGCTGCCAACCGGATGATGTCCTGATTTGTGCGGCGGGGGGTTCGCTGCATTCGGCACTGTGGGGTGAGTTGCTCTCGACCGCGGCGCGGAACACCGGTTGCATTGGCGCGGTCGTCGACGGCGCGGTACGCGACGTGACCAAGATTCGCCAGATGAACTTCCCGGTGTTTGCTCGCGGGACCAGTGTGTACGACAGCCAGGACCGTCAACGTGTCATCGATATCGACGTTCCGGTAGAAATCGCCGGTGTGCGCTTTTGCCCGGGCGATCTCGTCTTCGCCGATATCGATGGAGTGGTCGTGGTGCCGCGCGAAGTAGAAGAGGAGGCGGTCCGCCGAGCATGGGACAAGGTTCATGCCGAGAGCCGCACACGCGACGCGATCCGCGGCGGCCTGAAGGCGACCGAGGCGTACAAGAAATACGGGGTCTTATGAAGCCAATGACCAAGTCCCAATGACCAATGACCAAAAAAACCAAAAGACATGCCGAAACCTAGCCAGACAATTGAAGGAGAAAACCGCTCCGGCCAATTTTCATTGGTGAACAGCTCTTAGCGCAGCACTGCTCGGAATTGTCGTAATGTCGAATGCAATGGCAGATCGGCGCAGTTCCGAGCAGTGGTACGCTCGCACTGCGTACTCCGTAACTGTCAGGCAAGGCGCGCCTGGAAGACGTGCAAACCCGGCACGTGGACGCGCGAGCCGGACCGGTATTCGAATGGAATGCGGGGGATCCTTTCGTACACAGTCGCCTGCGGCCGTACTGATTCCTTGGGCTTGAGAGTATTTCGTACTTCTTCCAAGACCCGGAAGGCCACGGCATTGACGTTGTGCCTCTGGACCACTCCCGATTTTTCAAACACCACCTCCCGCTCCGGACCGATGACTTGGACACATCGCGCTAACGTATCGAATAGGGGCACGACCTCCCGTTGTAGAGATTCCGTGGAACTACGCGACGCTTGCAATTGGGATTCCAGTTTACCGACGAGCAGATAAACAGCCTTTCCCGCCCAGTCGGTATCTCCCTCGCGATGGACGACGGCATCGATGACACGGGCAACCTGTTCGAGCGATACCCGCACATGACGATGCCGCTCGGCGGCCGGGAAGACCTTGAACCAGCACGCCAAGAATCGGCGACATGCGTGGTGGGAATCACCTTCAGACTTCCGCACATGCGCCGCAAAGACGTCGAGTGCGAGGTGTAGTTCTTCATCACCCTGCTGGTACATCTCGCGAGACCCGAGCAGACTCTCCCGAAGTGCGCGCTCGAGAATGCCGCCGAGGGCTCGGTTGATCTCTGGGGTGCGCGAATGCGGCAACCGGCGCGCGTCGATCTCTTCGACGAGGAAATGCCGAATCCGTTGGAAGTCCGCCTGCTGTGCACGGTGGGATTTCATGGCGCTGGCTGAGTAGAGTTCGATCAGATTCGCGAGCCGTTTCTCGCTCGGATCGAGGGGCGCCGAGGATACCGCGAAGCGTGTCTCGATAACGTACTGGGCGAGTATCGTCTGCAGGTCGTTGTCTCGCAGTCGTTGAACGAACTCCGTCAATCGCTTTTCGGACATCACTGGGGAACTGAGCGCACTGCGAATGACCTCACCTTCCAGCGCGGCGAGCGTGCCGACAAACACCGGGTCGTTCAAAACCACATCCGGAAGGGATCCCTGGAGTGTGTGGTGTGCCAAGGCTCGGCTAACAAGCAAGTCGAGATCGTCTCGTCGTTCCGGAGTAGCCGGTGCCGACTTCTCGTTGCTCCCAAGTTGTTGCTTGGCGCCACGCATCAAGCCCAACTTGCGCTGCACCACTTCGTGCAAGGCGGCGAAGACATCTCCGAAAATCAAAGACGCAAAGGCTGTTTTCTCGATCGGGGGCCACTCGTTTTCCGGAAGTTCACGTGCTGCGCGGGATGCGGCCAACCGAACCGCGAGCGCCCCCACCCGGTTTCCGGTACGCGCTAATTCCGTTGCGTACTGGAACGCCACCATGAGACCCCGAGGTCCCATTCCAGCGAGCAAGGCAGCGGTCATCTCTTCCCGGTCGCGAATGGGAAGATAAACTCGATCGCCATGGACGCCACTGCTGGCTTGCTGCGCATACGCCTCCATCGTTTGATGGACGAGTTTCTGCCGCTCTTTGGCATCCAGGGACTTGCAAGCTTCCCAGGTGATTAGCCGTCCCAAAGACGGGTAATTGCGGAATAGGGATGCGCCTTGCTCACGCACCAAACCGAGCAGGAGCGGGGACAGCGCCGACTTGAGTGACGCAGATAGTTCGCCGTGCTGAGCGAGCGGGACAAAGACCTTTTCCAGAATCATTTGCTGATGTTTGCGGATAAGCGCCTGCGCATCGCCATCCTGCGAGCTCGCCGTGCTGAGAAAGCTCGCCAACGGCTCGGCAAGATTCGAGAGAAGCCGGCACACGTCGTCCCGCACGGTCAAGGCGCCGTGCCCGAGAAGACGGATGGATTCGCGCAGCGCGAA
>CAZFLF010001137.1:0-2812 GCA_964519825.1 uncultured Pirellulaceae bacterium
CCCATGAGAAACAGAATGATGCATGACTTGGCTTTCCCAACGCTCGACGAGAGTGTCTCGGCCGCCAGCGATTCGGGCCGACCGCGCAGCATGTCCCCCAAGTTTAACCCGCACACACCCAGCCCACCGATCCGCAATACCTCGCGGCGCGACAGCCTGTCACATAACTGAGTTCCGGGAGCTCGAATCGACAACATGTTGACGGCTCCATTGGCCTGAATGGACTTCGTGTACCCCTGCTGATTGTACCCCGACGCGGGCGGGACTCCACGCCGACTTGACTTAATATCCTTACAGGATCGCCAGTGGATTGCGTCGTTCTTCCAGAGTGCCGCGGGTCACGCCGACACGATTGGCGGCACGCAACCGGCTCCACACCTCACGGCCCGACACTCGTCCCGCCAAGAGTTCCCGATAAAGTTCGATCACCTGCCGCATTTCGGTCGCAGATTCATCCAGCAACTCGACGCGAAAATCGCGCAGTCCATGTTCCAACAGAGTTGACACAACCTCGGCCGCGCTTTGCGGAACCGCATTGAACAAGGTATTTCGGCATCCGACGTCCGCCTTGAGTGGATGCTCCATGCCAATCCGATCGCGCAAACGCACTTCATGCCGGTCGCACGGCCGTCCGCAATTGGTCTTGTTCGTGCCCGGTGACAACACCGCGCAAAAGACACAGTGCTCCATGTGAAACATCGGCATGTGCTGGTGGACGACCACCTCCAACCAACTCGGCCGCACGACCTCGACTAGCTCCAACAGCTGCTCACGGTTCAAGTCATACGACGCCGTGACGCGTTGCGCTCCGCGATCGCAGAGCAATCGCGCCGTCAAGTCGTTCGTCACGTTCAAGGAAAAATCGGCGACGAATGGAATGCCGCGCTCTTGATAGAACTGCAGGCCGCTCAGATTACGCACCAGGATGCCGTCCGCGCCGTGTTTGGCCAACACGACGAGAATTCCCCGTTCGTCGGGTTTTTGAATCCGTGGGGTTGCGAGGAAAATCTCGGCCCGGCAGTCGTGGGCGCGGCGCACTGCCTCCCGATACTCGCGGATGTCCTGAAAGTCTGCGTAGACGAACTGGGTTTCCAGCTCTAGCAGCGTTTCCAATTGTGATAGTGACCGACAGAGGACGCGCAACTTCGGCTCGGGCAATACGCTATCAGCCAATGCGTGATCTGGAATCTTCGCGCGTAGCCTATCGAGAGTCGTTGCATTGGCAATTCGTCGAGACGGCGCTGTCGCCACGGATGCGTCCAATTGCCGCGTCATCTCGCGGCGTAACAACCCGAGTACGCTGAGCGGCGCCATCGGTTGGCCATCAATGCACGCATCCAGCTGCGCCAGTTCATAGACTGTTCCGCCGAGCCTTCCAAGCTGTTCGCGTAGCAGTTCGCGGGTCAGTGGATGCTTGCGCGCTTGTTCCAGCGGCTGCTCGGAGGTAACCGCGCACTGCGCTCCAGATGCCGCCCAGCCCTCGATTCGCAGTGGCTGGCCGACCGCGGCAGCGACCCGCAATCGCAGCGGGGTTTTGCGAATCGGATCGGGACCAGTAAACGTCGTGCGCAAGCGCGCGGTCAGTTTGGGATCGTCGGTCTTCCACAGTCGTTGTCCGACCCACAGCCGCGAAACGTCGAGGCTGTCACGTTGAAACGACAAGTCGACACTCCCTTCCACGACCGGTTCCCGTACGCTTTGGCCCTGCCAATGAACTTCAAAGACTCGCCCGCCTTGTTCTTGCTGGTGTTCTCGATCGCCGTCAAAGACGACGCCATCGCCGACGGCCAGTGGTGCCGTAAGGTCGACGGCTACCCGCCCGTGATTCACCGACGTCACTGTCCCGACGAGGACGCCCCGTTTGGCCGAGCTGAGACCCGGTACTAGACGTTTGTGGTCGTTGCCTCGCAACCAGCCCGGGGAGAAACCGCGCGAGAAGGATAACTCCATTTCGCGAACATCGTCGCTCGTGAACTCCGCCCGCCGTCCAGCACATGCCGCATCGATCGCGCGGCGATAGTGCCGAGTGATATTCGCGACGTATTCCGGAGTCTTTAGCCGGCCTTCAATTTTGAAGGAGCAAACTCCCGCGTCGATCAACTCTGGAATCAACGCGTAAGCGGCCAGATCCTGCGGACTGAGCAAGTATTTCATTGCGCCCAAGTCCACGTCACGGCCGTCGCACAGAAGATCATACGGCAAACGGCACGCCTGGGCACATTGACCGCGGTTCGCACTGCGTCCACCCAGCGATTCGCTCGTCAGACACTGCCCAGAATACGCTACGCACAACGCACCATGGACAAAGACTTCGATCGGCATCGTCGACTGCCGACGAATCTTCCGGATCTCATCCAACGACAGCTCGCGCGCTAATACGACGCGGTGGACTCCCAATGACTCGGCCACGCGAATGCACTCGGCGCTGGTCAGCGTCATCTGCGTCGACGCGTGGATCGACAATTCTGGACAGATTTCACGAATCAGCCGCACTAACCCGAGATCCTGAACCAGCACCGCATCGACTCCGGCAACGGCGATGGCGCGTACCGTTTGTTCGACTGCTGGTAATTCCTGGGAAAAGACCAGCGTGTTGAGCGTGACGTACCCTTTTACGCCGTGCCGACGCAGGTCTGTCATCACTTCCGGCAGTTCGCTCAACGACAGATTCGCCGCCCGCGCGCGGGCATTGAAGCCGTGATCAAGCCCAAAATATACGGCGTCCGCCCCGTTCTCGACCGCCGCGCGAATGCATTCGCGATCGCCGGCCGGCGCCAGCAGTTCGGGGCGCGGAAGGGACGGCAAAGCAGTT
>CAZFLF010001138.1:0-2808 GCA_964519825.1 uncultured Pirellulaceae bacterium
AACCAAAATGACTGTGCGTCCCTCCGCTCGCAGCCGATTGTACAGCGCGAAGGCCTCGGGGGTCGAAAGGACGGTGACGTGGCCGCCGGCAAGTTCGCGCACCCCCGGCTCGACGGTAGCAACTCGATCCCAACCAATGCCGACCACAACCTCCTCGACGCTCGGGTCAACCAAGGCCGCGACCTCCTCGACCGTGATCAAGTGCGTCTTCACCCGAAACCAGAGCAGCCCGTGCCGATTCACTGTGATGTCGAGAATCGGCACCGGAATCAGGCCATACACGGTGAGCCCAAAACGCGATGCGGTAATCCCGCCCGGATAGAACATTGACGCTGCGGGGACGAGGAGGAGCATCACGAGAATCCCCGCGGTCGTGGCGACAGCGCGACGCGAGTCGGGAAGACGTGAGATGATCAACCACACGACACCCGCACACAACGCACCTGACATCACGAGACCGATAACAATGCCTGCGAGTGCCGGCTCGAACGGGATATAGCGGACTATGACGTAGCTGACGAGGCACGCGAGCGCGAAAACCGTGGATGCCGCGACGGTGGCGAGTCTCTTCATCTCATTAAGGCGCCTCAAAAAGTTATGGATAACTGGGCCGCAGCAAACAGGTCCCGTTTGTCAACAAATGATTTCCAATTCGCACGTGCATACGATTGTTGGGCACTAACGCTGGAATCGCGCCCAGGATTTGTCGACGGATGCCCTCTCCGCAGCCCAGCCACGCGGAAGATCGGCAAGCGTCTTGATCGATGCATCGAGCTCCACGATCCGCTTCAATGAGACTATAGCGGAATCCTCTTCAGAGACGTCACCACCATCTAGAAACTGCCAATCACCATCTTCGTCGTGGACCACATACAAAATCGGCTTTGAGCCATCAGTAATTCGAGTCAGGGCAATAACGGCAAGGTTCTCGGCGTCCTTGAAAGGCCAATTGCTTTGCATGGCAGTAGCCTCTCTTTCGGTGTCGCGGGGTTCGCGTTCGAGGGGACGGTTGGTGAAGTGGGTGTTACGTCGGCGGCGCAACCGGCCAACACCGCTAACTGCAACACGAGCAAATTGAATTGGTGTCTCATCTGAGTCGCGCGTAACGACGAACGTCACGGTTAATTCAACGCTAGTGGGCTTCGTGTCGCTAACGTTTGCGAAAACCCGCCCGCGGCAAGCGATCTCCCATTTCGTAAGTCCTGATTACCGCGGTTTGGGTTGATCGCGTTGTTCTGCTTTGGTGGGACGTTGAAACAGTTCCTGTCTCGGCGGCTCTGTTTCCAGATGAAATGTCCAATCATGATACTTGCTAAGAATTACCCAAGGATTGGTTTCGATAAGCTTAGGGTCATACGCGATCGTGAAGATCCCGGGTCTTAATGGTTGAACCGGTGCTTCATTACCATCTTGAAATATGGCGACTCTTGCCGTCGCCGCATTGTTGCTGGCCTTCAAGTGTATTGCCTTCGGTCGTCGAACAGTCAAACGCGTTGTATAGGACTCGCTGAGTTTGTCGGCGATCACCTCTGCCCGTTCGACAACAGCGGCTTGTACGAACAATTTAGCGTAGCGAATCCGTCCATCTTGTTTGTTGTAACTAAGCCTCTCTGGCGTAAGTGTGACGCTGATTGATGCAGTAAGGATCATCGATCCTTTGGGTTGATTGGTGGTAATCCACGGATTCTCCTGTAGCAAAGCGTGATTCACCGAAAGGTCAAATAAGCCATCGGAATTAAGATCGAGTTGGCGATCTCCAGACTGCGTGTGAAGCGTGACTTTGATGTCTTGAGTTTTTACGCTTGGAAATTGACTTCTCGTCGAAAGACGGATGGACTGTCCAATAACTGCATCAATACTCGTGAAATCGAGTTGAGCGAGTTCACACAAAGTACGATACGTTAACCGAGCGTGCTCCTGTGTTTGAGCAAAGCTCGATGGAGCCGAGAGGCTCGCAACCAACAGAGATGCAATTACGGTCTTCATGATGAGCAAACACGTAGTGTCCAGTGCAGGGCAATTCCTGCTCGCAACTGGCTCACAAGTCTGCATAATCACGACCGGTTGTCAATTTCACATTCTCTCCAAGTCATCGAGACGGCACTTACTACGAGTGCTGGATAAACCAATTATGCAACCCTGTATTCATTCAGGAGTCTTGTAGACAACACCGTCTTTCATCACGAAGACAACGTCGCGCAGGGCGCTGATGTTTCCCAGCGGATCCCCCTTGACGGCCACGATATCCGCGATTTTTTTGGCTTCGATTGTGCCGAGGCGGTCCTCGATCTTCAGCAACCGGGCGGCTTGCAGCGTTGCCGATTGAATGGCCTTCATGGGAGGCATGCCCCCCTCGACCATCAGTTCAAATTCCCGCGCGTTTTGACCATGGGGAGACACGCCCGAATCGGTGCCGAACGCGATTTTCACACCGGCGGCCTGCGCTTTGGCAAAAGTGGCGCGGATCACCGGCCCGATGGCCGCGGCCTTGGGACGAACGATCTCGGGAAAATAACCCGGTTCCTTGGCCTTCTCGGCCACCCATTCCCCGGCCATATTCGTCGGTACCCAGTACGTCCCCTTTTGCTTCATCAACTCGATCACCTCGTCGGTCATGAAGGTCCCGTGCTCGATCGAGTCGACTCCGGCGAGAACCGCGCGCTTCATTCCCTCGGTTCCGTGCGCATGTACGGCCACGATCATGTTGTAGTCCTTGGCCGTGGCGACGACGGCTCGCAGCTCTTCGTCTGTGAACTGGGGATTCTGTCCACTGGCGGCCAGGCTGAGCACGCCGCCGGTTGCGGTCAG
>CAZFLF010001139.1:0-2805 GCA_964519825.1 uncultured Pirellulaceae bacterium
TGGCGGTGGTGATGGGGGTCACGGCAACAGCCGTGCGACAGCGTCTGACCCGCCTGATGGCGCAGGGTTTCATCGATCGTGAAATCGATCGGGCCGGCCGCGGCCGGCCCAGTCACCGGTACATTTTGACCGAAGCCGGGCGGCGCAAGACGGGGGCGAATTTCGGAGACTTGGCGATCGCGCTCTGGGAAGAGATTCGTTCCATTGCAGATCCAGAGGTGCGAACTGGATTGATGCAGCGGCTCTCACGGCGTCTCGCGCAGATGTATGCGGACAAGATCGATGGCGACACCTTAGAAATGAAGATGCAGGCAGTTGCCGAACTCTTCAACGACCGCAGCGTGCCATTCGTGGTTGAGCCGGTGACGGCAACGAATCAGCTCCCAGTACTGACGGCATTAGCCTGTCCGTATCCAGTTTTGGCGGAGCAAGATCGGTCGGTTTGTGCCATGGAGCGAATGCTGTTCTCCGAGCTGTTGGGCGAAAACGTCAAGTTGTCGAAATGCCGGTTGGACGGCGAAAATTGTTGCACCTTTGAAGCGCATTCACGGGGGACTAGCTCCTAATCGGAGCTTTGTGTACGGTTTCACCTTGTGCCGTTTGTCGTTCCTACGGAACACCATTTAACAGAATAACCAACACGGTAAAGAGCCATGAGTGTTGCCCAACCCCAGCCCTGGATTGAAGGCCGGTTTGAAGAGAACTTGATCGTTTCGTCGGTCGAGCAGGCGATCAATTGGGCTCGCCAGTCGAGCATTTGGCCCATGACGTTTGGCTTGGCTTGCTGTGCCATTGAGATGATGGCAGCAGGTGCCAGCCGATTCGACATGGATCGGTTCGGGGCCGGAGCATTCCGGGCGACACCGCGGCAGGCCGACTTGATGATCGTGGCCGGCACGGTGACGTACAAGATGGCCAGTCGCGTCCGCCGCCTTTACAACATGATGCCCGATCCGAAATTCGTGATCGCGATGGGGGCCTGCACGGTGGGTGGCGGTCCGTATTTCAAGTGGGGTTACCATGTGGTGAAAGGTGTCGACCTCGTGGTGCCGGTGGACGTTTATGTTCCCGGTTGCCCGCCGCGCCCCGAAGCGCTGCTCGAAGGGCTCATGCGAATCCAAGACAAAATCAAGGGTCACAAGATTTCCAAGCAAAAGGCCAGCGCCGGAGCCTGGCAAGTGGGAAGCAAGGTTGACGACGAGTTGCCGATGCCTCACCACTCCGGGTACGTAGTCGCTCCCGCCGATGGCGAACCGCTATACGATCACCAGAAGATTACCGGTTAATTCCCACGATTCGTTGCATCAAAAAAACAATGATCAAGCCCGTTGAAGCTGTGGAAACGCTATCGATTAAGAACCTGCATGTGTCGGTGGAGGGGAAGCAGATCCTCCGCGGTGTGAACTTGGAGATGCGGCGCGGCGAAACGCACGCGCTGATGGGTCCAAACGGTTCTGGAAAGAGCACGCTCGGCCTCGCTTTAATGGGCCACCCCAAGTACTTGGTCACTGACGGATCGATCGAGTTGAACGGGGAGAACATCGTCGCGTGGTCGCCTGATCAACGGGCCCGCGCCGGATTGTTTATGGCGTTCCAGCGTCCGGTCGCAATTCCGGGCGTCAAGATGCATGACTTCCTGCGGCACGCCACGACGAACGTGCGACGTCCGGATCGGAAGGAAGGCGAAGAGCTAATTGCCATGAGCCAATTCCGTAAGGAGTTGAAGTCCAAGATGGAACAGCTGCGGATGGACGTCGAATTCGCGCGGCGCTATGTGAATGATGGCTTTTCGGGGGGCGAGATGAAGCGGGCCGAAATCCTACAGCTGGCAATGTTGCAGCCCAAGTTCGCGATTCTCGACGAGACTGACAGCGGATTGGACGCGGACGCCGTACGGCTGGCTAGCGAGAGCATCGCGGAGATTGGTCGCGCGAAAGTCGGCCTGCTGATCATTACGCACCACGACAAATTGCTGGAACACAATCCACCCGATTTCACGCATGTGATTTTGGGCGGACGCATTGTGGAGACTGGTGGAGTTGAACTGGCTCACGAGCTGCATACCCACGGTTACGACCGCATTCGCCAGGCTTACCCGGCGGCCGACGCCTACAACCAGGCATTGCTCCGCAAAGAACAGAGCGCAGCCCCGGCGAACGTTGAACAGGTTTCCTAAATGGAGATGATGGCCGGCCGCCGAGGCTGCCGGACATAGAAAGCGAATACAGATTATGGCCACTGACCTCTTAGCCGATCGTTCGTCCGACCCGGTCGGCGAAATCAATAAGTACGACTTCCGCACGGAGTCGACGCCGATATTTAAGGCCCAAAAGGGAATCAACCCGCGAATCGTTGCGGAAATCTCGGAAATGAAAAAGGAGCCGGCTTGGATGCGCGATTTTCGGCTCCGGAGCTTGGAGATCTTCGAGTCGAAGCCGATGCCGAAGTGGGGCGGCAAGCTCGACATGCAATTCCAGGATATCTACTACTATTTGAAGCCGACGGATCATCAGAGTCGCACGTGGGACGATGTTCCCAAGGAAATCAAGGACACTTTTGACAAGCTCGGTATACCCGAAGCCGAGCGGAAATTCCTGTCAGGAGTGAAGGCTCAGTTCGAAAGCGAAGTCGTATACGGATCGCTTGTCGAAGACTTGGCGAATAAGGGGGTGCTCTTCACAGACACCGATTCGGCGCTCCGCGATCATCCCGACCTGATGCGTCAATATTTCGGCACGATTATTCCGCCGGAAGACAATAAGTTCGCGGCGTTGAACTCGGCAGTGTGGTCCGGAGGGTCATTTA
>CAZFLF010001140.1:0-2805 GCA_964519825.1 uncultured Pirellulaceae bacterium
GTTGCGATTCGGCCCAAGAATTTGTGGCCAATCTCCGGCGGCGGCTGTGAAATGAATGTCGAGCACGAGAACCGCCAGCGACAACCACGCCACTTTTCCGTGGTGAATCATAGAGTTCTTCCTTTCGGGACAAGAATGTACCAACTCGAACCGTATGGCGGCAGGGCCTTGCTACGGGGTGCTGCGAGCGGAGAATAATGGCCAGTCCAGAACTATTCGCCAGCGGAGTCACGCCATGTCTTCCCCCATCAAAGTCGCCGGCGTCCAAATGGACGTGGCGATTGGCGACAAAGCTCGGAATCTCGACCGCATCATCAAGTCGATCGAAGCCGCCGCGCTGGACGGCGCCAAGTTAATTGTATTTCCCGAGTGTGCTGTCACCGGCTATTGTTTTGAGAGTCGCGAGGAATCGCTGCCGTTCGCGGAGTCGGTTCCCGGACCAAGCACGGAGCAGCTCGCGGCCGTTTGCCGACGGTTTGAGGTGTCCGTCGTGGTTGGCTTGCTCGAAAAGGACGGCGAGCGGCTGTTCAATACTTGTGTGCTCGTCGGCCCGCGCGGTGTAGCGAGTTCCTACCGGAAGGTTCATTTGCCGTACTTGGGCGTTGATCGGTTTACAACGCCCGGCGACCGTCCGTTCGCAGTGGTTGACGTCGGAAACTTGCGAGTGGGTATGAATATCTGCTACGACAGCGCATTTCCGGAGGCGGCGCGCGTGATGGCGCTGGACGGTGCAGATCTGATCGTTCTGCCGACGAACTGGCCGCCGGGAGCCGAATGCACGGCAGACTTTGTCATCAACACACGCGCCCTCGAGAACAAAGTTTATTACATGGCCGTCAACAGGGTCGGCACGGAACGCGGGTTCCCATTCATCGGCAAGAGCAAGATTTGTGACACGAACGGCAATACGCTTGTCGTTGCGGAACATACTCGTGAAACGACTCTCTACGCCGAGATTGATGTCGCAGAATCGCGCAAGAAGCGGATTGTCCGCGTTCCAGACAAGCACATCATTGATCGGTTCGCGGACCGCCGACCAGAAATGTACGGCCGGATCGCGACCAAATAAGAACGAGCAGGCCGGGAGTCTTTTTCATCGAGACGTTGGGTCGTTTAACCGCAAGCCCGCAGGCGAGCGCGTTCGGGCGCAGTCGATCTCTGTTCAACGCACTCGCCTGCGGCTTGCGGTTAAACGATTCAGCCGCTTACACCAACTCCGCGATTGGAGCACCGTCAGGGAGGATTGGGAGCGGCCGGCCGGTGTGGTCGATCAGGTTGTGGTGGTAGTCGATTCCCAGATGCCGAAAGATCGTGGCCCACAGATCATTCGGCGAAAGTGGACGATCCTTGGGATGTTCCCCTTTCGAGTTGGTTGATCCGACGATTTGCCCCATCCGCAACCCGCCCCCCGACACGATCAGTGACATGGACTGCGGCCAGTGATCCCGCCCGGGTTGCCGCACGGCGGTCTGCGTCCCGATGCTATTCTCGATTCGCGGCGTTCGGCCAAACTCCCCAGTCACAACGAGCAGCACTCGTTTGTCCAAGCCACGCGAGTAAATGTCTTCGATCAAGGCGGTAACCACCTGATCATAAATTGGAAAGCGAACACGGGCATCGTCGTAGATGTGACAGTTGACGGCGTGCGAATCCCAGTTGTATGTCCCCTGCTTCAAGAACGGCACGCCAGAGACGTACGGGTTCTCCATGATCACGGTGACAAACTTGCAGCCCGCTTCGACTAACCGCCGCGCCATCAGTGCGCGATAGCCCCAAGCGTGGTGACCGTAACGTGCCTTCAGTTCGTCCGGTTCCTGTGACAGGTCGAAGGCCCGTCTGGCCTCGTCGCTCATTAGCAACTCAGCAGCCTTACGGCTGAAACGGTCCATCGCCGTCATCGTGCCGCTTTGATCGAAATCTTTGCGGATGCGATCAAGCCCTGATAACAGCGAGCCGCGATCGAGCAACCGATTCTCGAAACCGGCGTCCAACGACAGGTTCTGGACGCGGAAACTCTTGTCGCTCGGATCGCCGGGCACCGCAAAGGGCGAATAGGATGGACCGAGGTAGGCAGTCCCCAGACTAAAGGTGTCGATCTGGGCGCGGCCGCCGTCGACAATCAGCACGTAGTTCGGCACACCAGCGCTTCGCTGCTCGGACATCTTGGCGATCATTGACCCACAGGCCGGGAAGTCGTTCACGAAACCGGTGGGCTCCTTGGGATCGCGTCCGGTCATGAACCGCTTGTGACCGCCACCGTGGTCGGCGAACGTGTGGCAGACCGAACGAACGATGGAATACTTGTCCGCGATCTTGGCCTGAAGCGGAAACAATTCACAGATCTCCATGCCGGGCACTTTGGTCGCGATTGGCCGGAACTCGCCCCGGTAATCCGACGAAGCCTCAGGCTTCATGTCGTACATATCGAGATGCGGCGGCCCGCCCGGAAGCCAGACAAAGATACAGGCGGTGTCCTGGTTCTTGCCTGCGAGGCCGGCCTGCGCCTGCAGTTGCAGCAACTGGCTCAACCCCAATCCGCCAACTCCCAACGCGCCCGCCTGCAAGAAGGATCGGCGGGCAAGTGGTCCGGGACAGCGTCGGGGGGATGGCATCGTCATCGAGGACTCCAAAGATGCAAACGGCTTCTGGCGCACTGACATTATCACATGGTTGTGGGGCTACCGAGCCGCGAGTCACCACATTCAACCTAATATCGGAAGAAAGCAGATGCCGCGTCAAGCGGAGCGTTCGCCCAATGGCACTTACTTTGAGCGGAATGGCGCTAGCCCTTAGGTTTAGTCACAT
>CAZFLF010001141.1:0-2802 GCA_964519825.1 uncultured Pirellulaceae bacterium
GATTTCCTGGCCAATATGAGCCACGAATTGCGCACGCCGCTCAACAGCATTATTGGCTTTTCCGACGTGCTGCACGGCATTGATTCCTTGACCGACAAACAGCGGCGATATGCCCAAAACATCCGGAAGTCTGGCCGTAACTTGTTGGACATGATCAACGACATTCTCGATTTGGCCAAGCTCGAGGCCGGTAAGATGGAATTGCGTCCGACGGAGTTCCGGCTGGACGCCGTGATTGCGGCTCAATGCGAAATGATGCAGTCCCTGTCCGAGGATAAGAATATTGACCTGGAAGTCCTCGTCGATCCCGATGCTCCGCTGATCTATCAGGATCAGAGTAAAGTCCAGCAAATCCTCACGAACTTGTTGTCCAACGCCATCAAGTTCACTCCGGAAGGGGGCCGCATCACGGTCCGCGGTCAACACACTGACGCGGACCAACTTGAACTGACCGTCGCCGACACGGGCGTCGGCATTCCGCAGGAAGACCGAGAGGTGATTTTCGAAAAGTTCCGGCAAAGTAAAACGGTACTCGGCCGCGATACGTTGACGCGCGAGTACTCGGGCACGGGGCTCGGACTGTCGATCGTGAAGGAACTCTGCAAGCTTTTGGGAGGTGAAATCTCCTTTAGCAGCGAGTTGGGCAAGGGGAGTACCTTTAAGGTCGTGTTACCATGGTCGCTCCCCAATCGGTCGCGAATCAACCTGGCGCTGTCCGCCAAACTCGGCGAACTATCGGCGGTCGAATCCCGATTGCACTTGCCCAGCGACGCGGCACTAGCAAGCACGGGCGATACGGCGACGGAGTAACTAGCCTCTCATCTGTCCGTCACGGGGACAAACTGAATTGCGTCGATGATCACGTGCCCATCCGCGTCGGCGTTGGTGATCGAAATTGCGGCCTCGCGTCCCGCTTCGAAGCGAAATTTACCCAGAGACAAGAATGACTGGTTGATCGGCGGAACGAGTCGCTGGTTCACCTTCACGGTCGTCTCGCCTGCCGCGTGGTGAACGGTGACGGCGGCATTCGTTGCGCGATTCGGATTCGGAGTGTAGGAAAAACGTACTTCGTACGAGCCTGCTGCTTTCAGCTTCGTCGCGAATCGCGCGGTCTTGTTACCTTCATGGGCATCATGCCAATAGCACTTTCCGACGAATCCGCCGACTGAACTACTCGGTTGCCAGTCGCCAATGCGTACGAGCGATTCATCGTCGAGCACGATTCCGGGCAGTTTCGCCGGATCAATCGCCGCTGAACGTGCGGAAACGGGTGCAGTCCACGCTAGCACCTGGTGGTCGGCCAACAGTCGTTCCTGCAGTTTTGCGTAGTCGATCTGTTGAACGGCCACACCAGCGTCGATTGCCTGACACGCGGCGGTCGCGGCGGATTGACCGAGAACCATAAACACCGGCTCCATGCGAATCGAACCATAAGAGATGTGTGTCGCGGATAGGCAGACGGGAACCAGCAGATTCGTGCACTCCGATTCTTTCGGCACGAGTGACCGGTATGAAATGCCGTACGGTGGAAAGCCGCCCACCTGCACGTCACCTTCGTTACGCACTTGTCCCTGGTCGTCGACGTAACGCTGCACGTTGTGCGAATCCATCGTGTAAGCCGCCAGGCCAACTGGATCGGAGACAACTTCGCGCCCCTGGCAGTTGTGTTGTGTCATCACCATCGCGCCGACCATCCGCCGAGCTTCTCGCACGTACAGCTGATGGGGCCAGCCTTCCAGTTCCGTAAACTCGTCGCGGCAATTCCCCCAGCGACTCACTTCGCGGCGAATCGACTCCGGCACACGTGGATGATTGGCCAAGGTCCACATCAAACCGCGCTGGTAGAGGAGGTGCTCAGCAAAAATACGATCACGTGTGGCATAACCCGCATCTGGCCATTCGTAATTCATGCCAATGTTGTCGGTCGAGAATCCGTAGTTGTTGTTGGTGTCGGTCTTGCGATTGGGCATCATGGTTGGCGACCAGGGAACACGTTTCTCACCCGCTTCGAAGTTCCGAAACAGCAACTCATACCGCAGCTCGTCATAGCCGGCGGGCTTGGCAAACGGCAAACGATTATCGGGTACATCGGTCACGCACATGCGAAAGCAATAAGTCTGCACGCGTTTGTCCGCCGCACCCTCCTCACCGGGCGGCCCGGCGTGCACGCCTGGCAACAAACCGCTCGACGGATCGCCACGCTTCCTAAACGGGTCGACACCCGGCACGAATTGATGGTGGATGGCGTTGCGAACCTGGACTCCGTTTAGCGTCTCACCGTATTGCGAATTGGCTTCACGGCCAACCATGTAGGAGACTCCTGACTTCGCGAGCAGATCCCCTTCGTAGGTCGCGTCGAGGAAAATTCGGCCGGCAAATATCCGGCCGCTTTCCATCCGAATGCTCACGATGCGTCCGTTCTCTTTGGTGACACCCCCTTGCAAGTCGAGTCGCTCGTTGAGAAACAAGTCGACCTGTGCCGCGGCGATCCATTCGTTCATCAGCCGTTCCGCGACTCGCGGCTCAAACGTCCACAGCGTGTCTTCGCCGGAAGATTGCCGCGGGCTGCGGTACTGGTCAGACCGTTCTTGTTTCCAGGCGGCGGGATTATCGTAGTACTTTTTGATGCGGCGATAGAAATCGCGTGAGATGCCGCCGATCGCTCCCTTGTTGCCGATATCCGTTGCCCCCAATCCTCCGCTGGTCAGTCCACCCAAATGGCCTCCGGGTTCAACCACCGCAACGGATTTTCCCATGCGGCGAGCCTGAACCGCCGCGACGACGCCGGAGGAGGTCCCGCCA
>CAZFLF010001142.1:0-2802 GCA_964519825.1 uncultured Pirellulaceae bacterium
GATCGTTGAGCCGGCGGACTCGTCCGACACACGAGTGTCGGCTGTGGGAGCGCCATGATGTCCGCGAGCAAAGTTGCAAAGCATTCTATTATTGCCGTGATTGTCTTGGCCGTTTCGGGTATTGCTGCCACCGTCATCTACACGCGTGGCGGTTTGACCCGCGCCGAACGCTACGCCCAGCACGGCTTATGGGAGCACGTGGAGAACGAATTACAGTGCTACCTTTGGATGGACCCGGCTAGCCCGCAGGCAAATTTGCTGATGGCCGAGGCGTTGATCAAGAAAGAAAGCCAGGCGGGCCCCGAAACCGTCCAGCGGGCGCTCGCCCACTTGCAATGCGTTCCAAACGATTCAGATCTTAGCGCTCGTTCGCTGACACAAGAAGGGCGCTTGAGGCTGTTCCTATTAAATCAACCATCCCGTGCCGAGGACGCGCTTTCCCATGCGCTGCGCATCGATGCTAAATACATCGACGCGAACTACGTCATGTGGAAACTCTTTGACCTCACGGGACGGTCGCATCTGGCTGAACCGTATTTTTGGCGCGTGTACGAGGGGTGCACCGCAGAGGAACGCCCGTTACGGTTGCGTGAGTGGTATATGAGCCAATTCTTTCCCGTAACTGCCAATCCCGCTTTGGATTTCATGATGGGTTTCACCAAGCCTCGCGAAACTCCCACGTCGCTCACGGAAGCTAATCGACTGATTCGATTTCGGCGTGCGGAACCAGATCGACCAGTGGCGCACGTAGCCATGGCGCGCTGGTTTCAACAGGAAGGTGACCCCAAGTACGCGATGGAATTGCTCCGTCAGGCCCAGGGGACTTGCCGTGGCACGGAAGACGCGTACTTGGTGGCAACCTCCATCAGCGTATTGATCGATCTTGGTGAATTTGACAAAGCAAAAGAGTGGATGCAGCGGTGGCCCGAGCCACATGATGGATACGAATATTGGTTATGGACCGGGATGCTTTACGAGCAGCACGACTCGGATTACGCTCTGGCGGCAACTGCGTATGAACGAGCCGTTCGCATGTGGCCAGGGGCTGTTGACTGGCGAACACATCATCGATTAGTCAATTGCCTCAATCGCCTCGGTAACCAACAGCGCGCCACCGAAGAGCGTCAGCAGGCGAAACAAATTGAGGAATTATCCTCTGTGGATCTTCATAGTCGTTTGCGGGCGGCGCTTGGGTCGCTGAACGATCCAGAGAAATTACAGCCCGTTGTAGATTACTATGCGCAATTGGGGCGTGAGAAGGAGGCGGCCTGTTGGCGAGTGCATATCAGCAACTTGCGGGAGTCCGCGCAACGTAATGCCAAACAAAGTGTTCAATAGTTGATAATACCCATATATCTGTCTTCAATTTGGGAGAACAAAAAATGTCGCCGTTAAAGTTGATTGCTGGAGCATTAGTTTTGGTTTGTTTGTTCGCAATCGGTTGCTCAGGTGGCAACAAAGAAGTGAAGCCCACCACCGAGGGTGCGAAAGTAGTTCCGGATGCCGCCAAGAAGGGAATGGAAGAGAGTTTCAAGCATATGTCTCCCCAGATGCAAGAACAATTGAAGGGCCAATTAAACAAAGCAAAGCAGGGTTAGGGAGCCTTTCGAACCGATTCAGTATTGTGCCTCGGCAGCGTTACCAGAGCGTGTACCCGCCGTCGATGACAATCGCCGCGCCGGTCATGTATCGCGATGCGTCGCTAGCCAGGTATACCGCCAGCGGTCCGAGATCCTCCGGTTGGCCGAAATCTCCTAGAGGGATCTGTGATTTGAAATTCTCGATGACTTCGGGATGTAGTTTCGACCAACGAATGTTGGGCTCCGTCATGAATCCGCCTGGACAAATCGCGTTCACGGTGATGCGGTGCGGCGCCCAATCGGCGGCGGTGGCGCGAGTGAATTGAACGAGCGCAGCCTTCGCGGTTTCATAGTGCCGGCCGGCGATCCCTCGTCCAGCGACGAAGGCGTTGATCGAAGCGACATTGATGATTCGGCCACCTAATGCACTGGCGATCATCGATTGCCCAAAAAGCTTCGAACAGATAAACGCACTGGTCAAATTCAAATCCATTAGTTGCCGCCATTTTTCCAACGGCATATCCTCGGTTGGAATGTTCTCGCGCCTCCCGCCCACGTTGTTGATCAGGATGTCAATTGGGCCGTGGTGATCGAGGGCGGTGCGGCACGCTGCCTCGCACTGTTCCGGGTCGCCGACATCGGCTTGAATTGTGGCGGCTTTGCGGCCCATTCGCTGGATGTCCGCGGCAGTCCGCGCTAAGCTCTCGGCGTCGCGGCCGACCATCACCACGTCAGCTCCGGCGTCCGCGATGGCCAGTGCCATCTCCCGACCTAATCCGCGGCTGCCGCCGGTAATGAAGAGCCGCTTGCCATCGAGTCGAAAGCGGTCAAGTACGCTCATGGTTTTAACTCCGTTGCAAAGGAAGTCCATCCGCAGTAGAAACGCAACGCCACCAATTGTTTCAGCGTCGTCAACGACGAATTAGGAATAGTAAGAGTTGCCGACCGCCCAGCTTTCATCAAGGAGTCGAACCGATGCGAATCGGTGTTTTTTGCAGCGGCGGGGACGCGCCGGGAATGAATGCTTGCGTTCGAGCGATCGTACGGAGCGCATCCGCCGAAGGCCATCAGGTCGTCGGTATCTTGCGAGGTTATCAGGGAATCCTCGACGAGTCGTTTTTCGCCGACCGCGACGGTCAGCCGCGGATGTCGCTGCGGAGCGTCTCCGGATGGTCGCGCTACGGCGGCGCGTTCCTGTACAGCAGCCGTAGCGATGAATTCA
>CAZFLF010001143.1:0-2801 GCA_964519825.1 uncultured Pirellulaceae bacterium
CTGATTCGACCGGGGTCCCCAGTCGCGATCGCTGTCGAGTCGGCGGTCGATGCGGTTGACAAAACCGAGATCAAGGCCGCCCTTGCCGAGGCGGCCGAGAAAGCTGGCTGGAAGGTGAGCGATAACGGTTCGGTCACCCTGGTTGCCAAGATCGGTCGAGGAAAGACGGAGCAGCTTCATTTTCGCAGCCTTGGTGGGGGAACTCGCACGGAGAGTACCGCCAGCCTCACCCCGTTTACTGCCGAACTTGAAATCCGGCGTGGCACGACCGTGTTGTGGACGCGTTCGACTGCGAATCACATTCCTTCGCTGCTGCGGCTGCAAGAAGGGGAAACGGTGCAGGATGCCGTGAAACGCTACGAAAAACCCGATCCGGCGTTCTTTTCACGCCTGAACCTGCCTCCTCGCATTCCCAAGCCCGAATTCAGCGAGCAGGTGGGGCGCAGCGTTTTGAAGGATGGCAAGTGGCAAGACCTGAACGCGAGCGTTCGCCCCCCGCGAACCCGGTAAAAGTGGAAGAGTTTTGGTGGCAACGGCCTAGTGCCACGGAAATCCCATACTCGGTTCATTCACGTAGCGTTGGGTGATGAACGACAACCGCGCGCCAGCACCGGGCGCCAACACCACGGTAATGTGGCTGCCGTCGAGTGGCCGCGAGCGGTCGCCAACCTTCACCGCGGTAAAGCGGTGCTCGGCATATCCTCCCGCCTGCACGATCACGCGACGCGCTTCGAGCTGGTTCACGTTGACGAGCGTTACCGAGACGCGGTCGTCTGTGAGTTCGTCGATCAGGGCAGCCACTCCCTCAGGGAAACCGGCACGGCGCGCGTCAGGATCGAAGTAGCGCAACCGACAGAACAACGCCGATCCACTACGGCCTGGA
Source organism: uncultured Pirellulaceae bacterium (assembly GCA_964519825.1). Classification (GTDB taxonomy): domain Bacteria; phylum Planctomycetota; class Planctomycetia; order Pirellulales; family Pirellulaceae; genus CAZFLF01. The sequence continues at coordinate 884 of CAZFLF010001143.1, forward strand.
TGTAGCCCGCCCAGCGCCAGTTCGATGAGCGACACTACGCTGGCTGGATTGTATTCCATCGGATCATCGGCCAGCCGAGTGTCGGGGGTTGTGGCGTCGTTTCTCATCCCCTGCACCTGTTTCCCGAGACGGGTGAGATCGGCGCGGAGAGCCTGTTCGGGAAAGTCGGCGTTTTTTCCAGCGAGATAGGCCAGCCAAGGATTGTCCGGGACCCGCGCAAGATCGTCAGGTTTCATCGACAGGTAAGCGATTTCGAACGCGCTGGCCGAGTATTTCTCGGGCGTGAAATCGTACCAACCCTTGTCGCCATACATGTGTGGATAGAGTGTTTTGCCCTCGACGACCTTCTTGTTGGCATTGACGGCGTCGATCTGTTTCCGCCATGGATCGAGATAGCGATCATCACCGGTGAGCATGTAGGCGTTCATGAACCCCTGGAAACCGGCTTGATGTTGGTTGCGACTGACCATTTTTTTCGAAGCCGGATCGTAGACCGTGAATCCCCAGCCATAGACCCCGCCCCACCACTTGCCGTCGGTCGCACCGCCGATCTTGCCGTCGAGTCCGATATTAGTGGGAATGATGTGGCCATTCATGAGCATTCGCTCGCGCCAGGCGTCGACGTATTCGAGCAGCCATCGGCGGTACTTTTCCTCATGGTTTAGTAGGAAGGCGTTCAGAGCCAGGGTCGTCGCCTTCAGGTTTTGGGGGTGATCACCGACGATGTCGTTGTAATCCTTGAAGTGCTCGACCATCTGCGCATAGGTCGATTCGCCGTGCCGCGGGCGAAAACGGTTCTCGATTTCGATCGGATCACCGGCCCAGTCGAGACCGGTCGCCTTCCGCATCAGAGGCCCACGGCTGCCGTTGAACATGCTCCGAATGATCTTGTGTTTGCCGTCGTAATTGGGCGCCCCCGGATCTTCGTTGAGATAAAATCCGGCGAATCGTTTCACACGCTGGACGAAACGTGGATCGCGCGGGTCCGATAGACCCTGCAGGTTGAACACGACGAGCCCTTCTCCGTTGTGTAACCAGTCCATCATCACGGGGAATTCTTTGTAGTACATCCCATCGCGGGCGAACGGCACATCAACCGTTTTCGCGAGCGTGTATTGCTGTAGATGCCCCTCCCACGCTTTCTTGTACATATGGAGCACATCGTCGCTGGCCCCCAGAGAATGCAGGATCGGCCAGTCGAGGCAGTTCTCGATGGCGTCGTCCGGCCCATCGTCGCCCCCCCACCGCTCGACGCATAACAGCCAACCGCGCTCGTCGAAATACTTCTCAAAGAATTCGCGACACGCAGCGGCGTTCTGCCTCAGCAACTCGCGCTCGAGCAATGCCCAACCCGGGGGCGGCATCGGCGCGTCGATCGCAACCGTTTGCCCCGCCGCGACTGCGGGCCGGATGCATAACACAACACAGAAGCAGATCAGAACGTTCTTCTTGAGACTCCGCCGCACGTCGCCTAACGCTGCCATCGCGCCTCCAGCTAAGAAGAGGAACTACCAAGCATCGGACCTGCCCGAGTTTTCCCGTCCCCATTTTCCTGTCCACCATTTTCCTGTCCACTGTTTTTCTTTTAGTATTATCACAGGGACACCATGCCGCTAATTGACCATCACGCTGGAAACTACCGCTTTCTGCCTGGCATCGCCCCGTACTCCTGCATTGAGTACGAAATGGACGTGCGCGGAACGAGAACGGAACTCCGTTTCGATGGGATTGCAAACGATAAAAGTCATCGGCGAGAATAGCCCAGACAAGATTTTGTAATTGTTTCTAGGCGTTAGGCGGGAGTGTTGCCCGAACCGGCTTTGCACAAAAAATGACTTTATGGCGTTGCGCTGTGAGCGACAGGGCGCTAGCCCTTAGGTCTTACCACATTCATGTAGTAACGATTGGGTCATCATAT
>CAZFLF010001144.1:0-2799 GCA_964519825.1 uncultured Pirellulaceae bacterium
AGCACCCACATCCATGGCACTCATGTGCCGGTGGAGGAGCCGTCCACAGCATCAAGAGCGGACATCAGGGACCGGAGTAAGGCGCGGCTAGCGCTGAAGGTAAAGTCACCGTAGGCCAGTTTGGCGGAGATCAAACGCGGTCGTGCGCCTTTGCAGTAGGTGTTGCACGAGGGTCGATATCTCGATGTCGATCTCGAGCAGAGAGACCACGTCACCGCGTTCTACCCTGACCTGGACCTTATCGGAATCCACCGGGATGTGTTTGCCGATCGCTGCGAGAATATCTTCGCGAAGAAGGGGAATGAGGTCGGCTTTGCCGGGCGCAGTGCGCTCATGCATCAGCAAGACCTGTAGTCGATGTTGAGCGGTTTTCGCTGTTCGCTGCCGACCAAACAAGTCCATGAACCTCATGCCGCCCTCCGCCCAAAAAGCTTTTTGAGCAGCGTGTTCTTGTCGCTTGGCACGACCAGCGGCACCAGCTCACCTTTGAGTCTGCGGGCGACGTCGCTGTAGGCGCGTGCCGGGGCGCTCGCCGGGTTGCTCAACGTAACCGGCGTGCCCATGTTCGAAGCATTCAAGACTTCTTTGCTTTCGGGGATGATTCCCAGGAGCGGTATGCAGAGAACGTCGAGAACATCCTCTACACACAGCATCTCGCCGCGCCCTGCCCGACTTGGATCGTACCGAGTCAAAAGAAGGTACTTCTCCATTGGCTGTCCGAGTTTGGCTTTAGCAGTGGTCGAATCAAGCAGGCCGATGATTCGGTCGGAATCACGCACGGACGACACCTCGGGATTCGCTACCACCACGGCGGAATCAGCGTAGCGCATAGCGAGTGATGCTCCGCGCTCAATACCCGCTGGACTGTCGCAGATGACCCAATCGAAAAACGGTCGCAGCTCGCGTATCACGCGTTCGACCCCGTCTTCAGTCAGGGCGTCTTTATCGCGCGTCTGCGAGGCGGCGAGCAGGAACAGTGTGTCTATTCGCTTGTCGCGAATGAGCGCTTGGGAAAGCTTTGCGGTTCCCTGAACGACGTGAATTAGGTCGTAGACCACCCGCCGCTCCGCCCCCATGAGGAGATCGAGATTGCGCAAGCCCACGTCGAAATCGATGACGACGACTCGCTCGCCACCGCGCGCCAGAGCCGCACCAAGCGCTGCGGTCGATGTTGTCTTGCCGACGCCCCCCTTTCCGGATGTCACCACCAACACGTGGGCCATTTGAGTCCTCCTTTTTCTTCAGTCCATCGTTCTGATTTCTAGCGCATCCTTCTTGAGCCAGGCTTGTATGGGTGCCTCGCGAAGATGGGCCTCTATGTCGTCGGCCACGATGTAGTGGCCATCGATCGCCATGAGTTCGGCCTCTAGCCGACGGCAAAAAATCCGAGCGCGTTCGTTTCCGTAGGCGCCCGCAAAGACTCTTCCACGCAAGGTTCCGTAAACATGAATGGAACCTGCGGCGATGATCTCGGCGCCAGAGGCCACTGATCCAACAATGGTCACATCGCCGTCCGGGTGTACGATTTGTTGGCCCGATCGCACGGGAGCATTGATAAGTAGGGAGCCAACCGGCACTGGTGCGGACAATGGAATCGCCGGCGCCGCGGCCGTCTTCGACTTCCCAGTTTGGCCTCGCGTCAAGAATGGAACACGGCCATCAACACAGGATGGATTTGCTCCTTCGACACCGAGAATGCGGATTTCACGTTTACTCAGTTCGTCTAAAAGACTGAGGAAGGTTTCTTTTGTCAGCGAGAGATCTGAAACATCGATCACCACGGACTTTCCCGCGAAAAATCGGGGCGAGCGCGAAATCAGCGTGTCTACGTCGGCCAACCAGGCGTTGATGGGCGTCTCGGGCTTGACCACGAGGGCGTGGAAAGATCCACCGCGAAACTTAATGGACGTGGTTGGCCTTGACGTTGTCATTCCGTTAACCCTCACGCCGATAGGACGGTCTTCGTGGTTAACGGATGGTTAATTTCCGACAGAGGTAACTGAAAAAGCCACCTCGTCATTCCGTCGCGCGGCTTGTCCGCTTTGGGTCGATGCTGTCGATAAAGGCGTTGAGCGTGGCGGCGAATAGCCGGCCGCCGCATCGCCGAACGGATTTTTTTGTCGAGGCGTTCGAGCTCTTGCGCGCGTACGTCCGCGCCCTGCTTCCGCAGTTCCTCGATCGTCTTGTTGAGTTCGAGCAGTTCCTCTGTGGTCGGGCATTGAAAAAAGGCGTCGAGGCCGCCTGGAATTCGGAACCGCTTGGTGTCGCAGAAGATGGTTCTTCGGAATGCGATCATCGAGGCGGAACTCGTAGAACAGCTTGCCCTGGTCCCGCCTCTGCCGACCCATCATCGCCCGGTCCTCCGTCGCCCATCTCGTCAGCAGACGGAATCACCGTTCGGCGCCACTCTCAACGCCTTTATCGACAGCATCGGTCAATTGCTGACTAGACAGCGCTCATCATCGCTTGGTCCGCTTGGTGCCACAACCGGACGTCCTGCTGGAATAACATCCGGAGTATTGGAATACTCGGTGGAGGCCGGGTCGAGAATGGCGGGTCGAATGGGTTTGAGGACGCTTTCGAAGTTCGTCTATTGGGCCGGTGTCTAGAATCCTCGGTGCCATTTACTGACATTTCGCGGGCGCTCAGGAGGTGGAAGTATTGACTGCGGGCGCCAAGAACGCATTAGGGCCGCCTTTGCCATCCTATTACCATTCAGAGCTCCCACGCCCCCGCGCGTGCCGGAGTCCAGTGCCCAATGGAACCGTTAGCCAGCCGACGAGTTCGTAGTCTCACGGG
>CAZFLF010001145.1:0-2798 GCA_964519825.1 uncultured Pirellulaceae bacterium
CTCATCGGAGAAAACGCACCAGCGGAGTCCAATTCGGCGCCCCGGAGAATTCGCGTGGCAACTTGCCCCGCTCAAGACCAGGCGGATGAAATGGCCCTGACGATGCTTGAACATCTGGCGGCGCCCGGTTGCGAATTCGTGGGCACGTCAGCGGGTTTGATGGTTTCGGAAAAGACTGCGGCCATTGCCCAAGTCGCTGCCGATGTCGTCCTCATTTCGGCCTTGGGGCCAGGAGGCATTTCGCAGGTGCGGTATCTCTGTAAGCGAATTCGACAAGAGTCAGCGACTGTGCGGATTATCGTGGGTCGTTGGGGATATCACGGCGATCGCGAACGATTAACGACTAGCCTCAGGGCGCGGGGTGCCAACCAAGTCGTTACGACACTTCAGGAAGCTCTTGACATATTCGAACGAATTCAACCGCTCTCGATATCGGCGTGAGCAGATCGCCACCCGGCAACCCGGAAGCCATCTTCCGCTTCGAACGAGCCGTCGGAGACTCGCGAGAAATCTTCGCAAGTGTTGAGTTTCAATGGCACAGGGTGTGCGAATGACAGAGCCGCGCCACCCTGGTGTTCATTTGTCGTCCCCGCTTTTTTTGAGGTGACAACAGCCGTTCCAGGGAGGGAAACTAGTTCAGTCGCCTGGCGATTGGCTCAACTCGTTGCATACTGCACTGGTTGCTGATCCGCCAGTATGGTCGCTTTCCACTCACTTGGTCGCCGGCAGTAGTAAATCGCGTCGGCAAACTTCGGCGTTTGCGCAGTCGGGGGAACGGCGGCATGACCTTTGCGAATCTGATTGCGGCTGGACTAAATAACTGACTTCCTGAAGCGATGATTGTCTGCGCGAACCCATTGCCACATGAAGCTTGTTAATGAAAATGAAATATGAAATCTAGATTGATTCGAGTTAGTGGCCGTTTATTCGATGCTGGCGTTCACAAGCAGTACCGTCGTCCGGTTTTGACGCTCGTTGATCCGTGGCGCTCGTGGTAGTATCGCGAAACCTCGTCCAAAATCCCCTCCAAAATCCCCTCCAAAATCCCCTCCAAAATCCCCTCCAAGCGTTGCATCCGAGGAAACGCAACAGAATGCAGCTGACTGGTAATACGCTGGAACTGGTGATTGGCATCGCCATGCTGGTCCCACTATCTCTTCGCAGATGCGCGGGTCCTCGACCTTTCGACCTGAACACTGCGCGACACTTTGGATGGGGGGTGCATTGGCGGTTCGTCACCACCACGTCGGACGCTAAAACGAGTCTGGGCGACGAACTCAAACTGGCGAGTGCAACAATCTCGAACGTCACGAGTCGGCAGTTGCGAATTATTCTGGGACGAGTGCCGCCGTTGCCACCGGACGACCGCCGCCGTCTTCAACGGTCACATGACCAAACCGATGCAAGCCTGGGAGCAATTGTCGAGGACACGGCCCAATCCCAGTTGACTGGCGGATGCCGGTCCAGCACAAAGCGAATGAATCCGCCCAACAGTGAGTGAAACGCGCACCAAGAAAAATGCGCACGAAGAAACCGCGGATGAAGAACCGCGGACGAAGAGAAGAAACGAGGACTGGACAATTATGTGGGATTTTCTCAAGCATCTGCGAACCCCGCAGGAGCTGGAGCAAGAAACCGCCGAACGGCACCGGGCCGAGCAAGAGTTGCGCCGGATGCAGGCGGAGTTGGAACTTCGTATCGCCGAACGAACCGCCGACCTGACTCGCGCGAACGCCGCTTTGCAGGCGGAGGTCGCCGATCGCAACCGTGTGGAGCAAGAGTTAGCCTGCGCCCGTGAATGGTTCGAGGTGACGCTGGCCAGCATTGGCGAGGCGGTAATTGTCACGGACACGCAAGGACGCGTCACCTTTCTCAATCAGATCGCTCGCGACCTGACTGGATGGCGCGATGACGTACAGAACGTGTTACACGAGGCCGTATTTCGCACCATCCGAGCAGGTACCGGCGACCCGGTGGAGATGGAAAGCCCGGTCGAAAGAGTGCTGGCCACTGGAGAGATCCAAGGCTGGACAAATCGTACCGTGCTAATCGCCGCCGATGGGACCCGGCGAGCGATTGACGACTGTGCCGCGCCGATTCGAAACGATCGCGGCGAGATTCTGGGCGTGGTGCTGGTATTCCGCGATGTGACCGAGCAACGCCGCGTCGCGGAAGCGCTCCGCGAGGCCGACCACCGCAAGGACCAGTTCCTGGCGATGCTCGGTCATGAGCTCCGTAACCCGCTCTCGGGGATCGCGGGCGCGATTCAGGTATTGTCGCTGATCGGTTCACCGGATACGGAATCGTCAGCAATGCGACAGATTATCGAGCGACAGACTGCCCACATGTCGCGGATGATCAACGACGTTTTGGAAGTGTCGCGAATTTCCCGCGGCATGATTCAGATCCGCCTCGAGACTTTGGACCTGGTGGAATTGGTGCGCAACACGACTGAAGACCTGCGGCACACGTTGAGCGATGGAAAATTGTCGTTACACCTGACTCTGCCGGACCACCCTGTTTACGTTGCGGGGGATCCAACGCGTCTGGCACAAGTATTGGTCAACTTGCTGCAAAACGCCGCGAAGTTTACCAACGCCGGAGGGGAAGTGGCTGTCACGCTGGGATGTAACCACGAGCAGCAAATGGCAACAGTCTCCGTCCGGGACACGGGAATCGGAATGTCGGCGGAGACGCTGTCTCACGCGTTTGAGCCGTTCTGCCAGGCTGACAGCAGCCTGGAGCGCAGCCGCGGCGGCCTCGGCCTTGGCCTAGCCCTGGTCAAGGGGCTGGTCGAA
>CAZFLF010001146.1:0-2796 GCA_964519825.1 uncultured Pirellulaceae bacterium
GCGACGACCCCGCTGATGACGTGGACGTCGACGCTCCCGAGGCATGGAGTATCACTGAAGGTTCGCGCGCGATCCGAGTAGCGATCATCGATGACAGCGTCGAACGGGGGCATCCCGATCTGAGCGGCAATTTCCTGGTTGGCCGACACTATGACGGCGGGGCCGATCCTCCGACCCATGACGACGATCCCTCACCACGAAGTGCTTCCCAGGGTCATGGCACAGCATGCGCAGGAATTGCCGTAGGTACTGCCGACCGGACCGGAATTCGAGGTGTGGCCCCAGGATGCGGGCTGATTGGTGTTCACTTTTGGGCCGCCACTGATTCTCAGATCGCCGAGGCTTTTTACTTTTGCGATGATCCAGATCGTAACCCGGACACGGTTGACGGCGCCGCTGTTATTTCATGCAGCTGGACGCTGAAGATATCCCCGCCGCAGGACTTGGTCGTCGCGATTGATGATCTGGCAAAAACAGGCCGCGGCGGGTCTGGCAGTGTGGTCTTATTCGCGGCCGGGAATGATAATGACTTTATTCGGCGGAGACAGAAACTCGCGCGCGACTCGGTGATTTGCGTGGGAGCCGTAAATGACGCGGGGGAGCGATCGTGGTATTCCAATTTCGGCCCTGAGCTAACGGTTGTAGCGCCTAGCAGCGGTACAAGTAACCTGAATCTGCGAATCGACACGACCGACAATTCAGATTCCGGGAACCCGATCTCGGGGTATGCGTCAGGACTATATACAGGCACCGGTAGTACTGGATTTGGCGGCACAAGCGCATCCACTCCTCTAACAGCCGGCATCTGCGCCTTGATGCTCTCCGTAAATCCCAAGTTAACTCGCACACAGGTTTGCTCGATTGTGCAACATACCTGTGACCGTATTCGCGGAGGGAAAACATATCCGGCGAAATATGATCCCACGACAGGACACGACTCGAATTATGGGTACGGTCGTATTAATGCCAAAAACGCGCTGCTCGCAACAATCGCGGCCACTCACGATCCAGATCTAATCTGGCCCGATATCGTCCGGAATCTGCAGGTGTCTCGGGATGGTGGAGCATCACGCGTATCTGTGGATGAACTCGGTGGCGATGTACGTGGAGTGCTTGTTGTCCGAGGAACTTCTCCCGTTCGTTGGCGGCCACGCGACGGAGAGCGATATGTGATTGGCGAAACCGTGGATGGAGTGAGTGCGACGGTCGTCAGCCTTAACACCAGTCGTAACTGGCAGTTTCCCGAAAGTGGTGGCGACCATATCGCGTTGTATTCATTCACTGCGGAATATCGCTACTCCTGGGGTGTTGCGGCCTCGCTCGCTCTGACGCCTCAGACCGATTCTTCGGTCGCGGCAACGGAGAAAGACGCTTTGATACCGCCGGGAGTACAAAAAGCTTCAATTGTTCAGCCAGCCGATACTCCTGTCGCCCCCGCAGCAGAAAAAGCAAGGCCGAATCGATTCAATCGTCCATTGCCCGCGCGTTCCACAAAGATCCTTCCCGTTCTCATCCTGACCAAGACAGTTCCAGGCCTCGAGGACGATCGAACTTCGATCGTCAACATGCTTAAGGCAGGAAAGAATCAGGTGAATCAAGGTCTGGCTCAAAAGGATCAGGTGGAACTCAAGGCTCCGTTGGTGATCGAGGTAAATCCAGAGGAGCACACTTGGACTCAGATTATTGCTAAGGTAGATCGCTTCATCATTGATGAGCCAACAACGCTGTTCTTTTATGCCAAGTTACATGGCAAGATTCGTCCGGCAGAAGCTGGAATGCCGGGTGAGCATATTCTCTCATTGGATGGTGACACGCCCGACCATTTCCTGCCTAGGTCTGCATTACGGGATAGGCTACTCACTTCTCCCGCGCGTCTAATCATTTTTGTCACCGACTCATGCGCGAACGATCTTCAGACAGGTAAGAAACCGCTTCCAGGAATACGCAGGAAACCTGTGCACAAGCGCGTATTTGAAGATCTATTCCTTAAGCCGTCTGGCTTGGTTGATATCAACTCGTGCACATATCGGGGAAAAACTGGTGAGATACTGAATGAGAAGGCTTGGGTACTGCCGTCCGGCGGCCTTTTTACGCGCACATTCACCGACCTCCTCGATCGCGGTGAACTGGAACCGCTCGACGCAAATCATGACGGGACTGTGTACTGGTCGGAACTGTTGAGAGAAACCCAAAAACGCACCAACGATAACTTCAAATTTATTTTCGGGGATAGTTTGCCACAGAAGACTCAGACGCCCATCGACCTCAGCGAACTCCCAAACTAGCCACCGAAGAAAGGTCAATCCATGCGCGCCCAAAGTGTAAGCATGTATCTAATGTTTGGAGCTTTCGCGCTCGCGGTAAGTTCGTCATACGCCGAAATTCCGGAGGAGGCCAAGGATCCTGGAGGTAAACACGTTAGAAATGCATTTACTGGTGATAGCCGAATCGAAGTGCGATCGTTTCACCCACTGCTGGTCCAAGATCCGGGGTTTGCTGGTTCGTCTACTTTTAACGATCTGAATGCTGTTTTCGAAAGCTTCAATAAGGATATTGCCAAGCGTGCCAATTCACTTGGCCTACAAGCCTCATCCGAACAGTTCGCCTTCGACCCCATACCGCAGATCAGCGATGTAATTACCTCCAAAGAAGATCTCGATCGGGCGATAGAGCAATTGCGGAGACCGGGACGAGTCAAACCAGGTGACGTAGTATTCTTCTGGGCTGAAGCGCACGGTACGAAAAAGGCGACAAAGACATATCTTGAGCTTGCAGGCGAATTGATCGACCGCGACG
>CAZFLF010001147.1:0-2795 GCA_964519825.1 uncultured Pirellulaceae bacterium
ACTGCATCAGGGAGTGCTGGTTGTGCGCCGCAGCCCGCTGCTGGAAGTCCGTGTGGATGATGCGACTGGGCTGAGCCGCGCGGACGCCAACGAGCAGGAAGTCATCGCCGTACTCGCAAACGTGACCGAAGACAGCCCACTCGGCATCCGTCCATTTCAAACTTATCGATTTGCCGCGACACCGTTCACGCTTCGACTAGCGGCCACGCCGCAGGTGGGAAAGACCGCAGTGGAAGTGCAATCGCTGCTCAAGATCGCCGATCGCGAGAACCGATACGAGGCGCGATTGAACTTTGCCGTGGAGAACCGGCCGCGCTACATGGTGCAATGCCGGTTGCCCGCGGGATTGCAACTCGAAGAGGTTGTCGGGCCGGCTAGGTTGGAATGGACGCCGACCAAGGTTGACGGGGGCGACGTGTTGAACGTCTTCCTGCCTGACGGCCAACAGCAGTTTTCGCTCGTGATTCGCGGCCGGCTCGCGCGAGGCAACGCTGCATCATTCCCCGCACCGCGGCTGGAAGTCCTCGGCGTCGAGCGGCAGACAGGGCAGCTCGTGGTGCAAGCCGACCCGGCGTATGACGTGCGCGCGGATGAACTGCGCGGATGTGAAAACGTGTTGCTCGAGCAAGTGTTTGGCTGGCTGAACGAGGACCAACGCCGGCTGGCGCGGCTCGCGCTGTCGTATCGGACACCCGATTTTGCGGCCACGCTGCGGGTCACGGCGCGGCAGGCCCGCGTGCGGGCATTCACGATTACCAACTCTCGAATCACGCCATTTGCGATCGAGGATACGATTTACTTGCAGTTCGCCATCGCTGACGCCGGGATTCGCGCGGTGCGGTTCCAATTGCCAGCGGAGATGCGTGACGCCAAGATCACCGCCCCCCTGTTGCGGCAAAAGACGTTCGAGCCGGTTGCTAACGATCCCAGCCGCATCCTCGTGACGCTCGAACTCCAAGACGAAGTGACTGAACAGTTGATTGTGTTAGTGGAACACGATCGAGCTTTGACGGGAAACACCTACAATGCGCCGATTCCGCTTGTGGTGACGGGGACTACTGAACAGCGCTTCGTGGTGTTGGAAAGTGCCGGCCGCGACGAAGTCATGGTGGCGGCCGCCGATCAACTGACGGAATTAAACCGGCAGCAGTCGCAATGGATGAAACTGGCTGAAACGCTCGGCGACAGGATTACGCGAGCCTATTTGGTACGCGAGGACGCCACAAAACCGCGCCTGACAGTGCAAACGAAGCAGCGCGCGACGGTCGAGACGGCTGGAGCCCGGATCGGCCTGGCCAAGACGTTGTTGATCGTCGATGGCAATGGAGCGTATCGCGGCATCCAAGAATATTACGTCGACAACAAGACCGAGCAGTACTTGGATGTCGAGCTGCCGGACGGGGCCGAACTATGGACAGCGCGCGTGGCGGGCGAGCCGGTAAAACCGGTGGCAGCGACCGGCGCCTCGCGCCGCGTGCGCGTGCCCCTCATCAAGACCGCCGCCGGCGATCTCGACTATGCCGTCGAACTGAAATATGGGGGTCGGATCGAGATGCCGCGCGGACTTGGGCAAGTCGCCTTTCCACTTATGCATACCATCAACATTCACGTCGAACTGAGTCAGGTGCGACTGCGCTTGCCCGAGACCCAGAAATGGCTCGATTTCGGCGGATCCATGCGCCGGGTCCGCAATGAACAGGATTTGCTCACGGGATTCCTGTCGTACGAGTCGAAGCAACTGGAACAGTTGCTCGATGTCGCGCGCGGTGAAGGGGATTTGTTCTCGAAAGCCCGGGCGTCGAACAACCTCAAACAAATCGGTCTGGCCCAACATGGCTTCCAAAACTCCTCGCAGGGCCAAGTTGCCAACGACGAACTGCAACGGGAATTCGACAACAATTATTCGCTGCGGAAGCAAGCGGAAGAGGTGATTCAGCAGCAGGCCAAGGCGCCCCAGCAACAGGCCACCAGCGATAACCGAGCTTTGTTGCTATTCAAATGCACTACCCAACCACTTTCGCGTTCCAAGAACGTCGTCACGAAGTTGAACGCCAACTTCGATGCCGACGTGAACGGAGTTGTGGAGGCGGTGCCAGCTTCCGGAGGCCAAAAAGACCAGCGGTTCAATCTGAGATGGCTGGAGGAAAACAAGCTGCAAGCGCTCGATGAGCTGACGAAGGAAAAACAGGAAAAGCCACTAGGGAATCGAGTCGACATTGCGGGCCAGCCCAATAGCGACTTGGAAACACGACGCAAAACATTGCCGGCCAAAGGACAGGCGAGTCGCGCGGCAAATGATCTGGGACGCAAGGTGGCGGAATCCGCGAATGCTGCCCAGGCAACCATTGCTGACAGTAAGTCCGAAAGTGACGGAACCAAAATGAATCGGGACGCAGGTGTGCAGCGCGGTGGCGAGTTCAATGAACAGGTTCAGCGTTATCAATTGCGGCTGGAGCAACAGCAATCGCCGCAAACGTTGAACGCGCCGACGACGGAGAATCCGATGAATGGCGAGCAGCGATCGAGACTAGAGCGAGGAAGCTTCGGGCTCGCAGTTCCAGCGATTGGAGGGTTTGGTGGTGGGTTAGGAGGCACTGCGAACCCGGCGCCCGGAGGTGGTCCGGGACCGGTAGCCGCGGGGTCCGCGACTCAGCCGGCTCGTCCCGCGCAAGTCGCCATCGCAGGCCTAAAGAGCTTAGACGTGCAGTTCCCGGAACGTGGCGTGGAATACCTCTTCGTCACACCACGCGGTGAAATCGCCATTGAGGCCCGTGTGATCGAAGCGAGCCGCTGGC
>CAZFLF010001148.1:0-2794 GCA_964519825.1 uncultured Pirellulaceae bacterium
CGAACGCCACGATCGCGTCGTAAGCAAAGAGTTCGTCTACCAGCTTCGGGAATTCAAACAGCAATTCGTCGGCTTCCTGAGAGATTCCCGGCACTCCGCTTTGCAGAAACACGTCGACTGTGGTTTCCTTATCGCGAAAGAGCAGGTTGCGGAGAAACTGAAAGTCGTGCATCGCGGAGCTAGCAAACAGCAACACGCGGTTCTTCCGCTCGACAATCTGCACGAGGGCCGAGCGAGCGTTATCGCGATCGTCCGTATCCTGGCTGGGAGGCGTCACACGCAACTGGTAATTCCGTTGTCCGGGCTGTTGCGGCGTGACCTCGAATCGCAGGGCCATCAGCTCGCCGTCTCGACCCAACGTCACTTGCCGGCTGTCCTCGATAACTTGCTCCGCGTTTTGATCCCGCGGTTTACCCGCCGATGAAATGAGTTCCACTTTGAGCGAGCGGCCGGCGAGGTTGAACCCTTGCAGGTATCCAGTGATCGGAAACGCGTCGCCTGGGAAGACACGCGGCGGAGCTTCGATATCCACCACGCGAATGTTCGTCGCGCGTTGATCGCTGCCGAGACCGACGCAGTGCACTGGAATGCCAGCGGCCCGTGCGGCGTTGATACTCTCCTGCAGATCACTCCCGGCGTTGTTGCCGCCATCGGTCACCACAACGATTCCGGCGATCGGACCCCCCCGTTCCTTGCTGACGATGGCTCGAATCGCATCCCCGATTCGCGTTTCGACACCGCGCAGGGTGAGTTCGTTTTGCCATGTGACGGCAGGCTTTGTCGTGGCCGGTTCGCTCGACGGAGAAACAACGGGCACGTCGGCAGCGGCCTGGGTCGGCGGAGCCAATGACTTTAACCCAACAATGGCCCCGAACTCCAGTTCCGGATGCCGCAGGTTCGCCACCCCCAGTACGACGATGCCGGCGATGAGCGTTACCATGCTGACCAGTAACGACCACGAACCGTCCTCCTCGGCGCCCCGCTTTCCGGCCGTTCGCTGCGCTGAGCGATGGCGGCTGGAGAGCAGGTACACGACGATGGAGATCAGGGATACGGCAACCAGTATGGCGGCGATGAGTGCGATCGTGCGAGCCTCGTGCAAACCGGCCGTCAAATTCACCCCTTGGTCGCCACGGGTTTCGTCACTCGACTTCGCCACACGCGGAAGCGAGGCAACTTCCGCGGGCGCAGAATGCTGATCAAAGTGATAGACGATGACGTCATGCTGTTCTTGCAATTTCGACAGAAAATCACGTTGCGAAAACTCTGCGATCACGGCGTCGATGCGCCGGCCGGCGGCGTTGGCTGAACTTGTAGAGCCGCTGCCGTCTTGAATGCCCATGCTGAGGCTGGTATCGACCAAAACCACAGCCCGCGAATTGCGGATCAGCTTTCGTTCTTCCCGCTTTTCCAGATCGAGGAAGAAGAACAATATGCCGCCAAAGGCGACACACCGCAGGATGCACAGCCCGCAGGCCGCTCCACGCGACAACTCTACGCAGTCCTTGCGGTACATCACGACTACGAACGCCAGCACGAGCAGGCAAATGACGGCCAACAGGAACCACTGCCACCATTCCGTCAGCGATTGCAGCCGGGCAAACTGGTGGAATGCCTGCGAATCGGCGGCCGCGAGCAGAGCGAACGAGTTCATGCGCGCGCAGCTCCCGTCATAGGACTGGGATGGTAGCTGGCGATGTACGCCAGGATTTGTTCGCCGATCAGCATGAGGATGAGCAACCCGATCAACCACGTGCCCCGGTGCAGACCTGCTTCTTCGGTCAGATCAAACGCCAGATCATCGGCCCGCCGCATGCGAATGCGGATCGGAGCGAGGTCGGCGAGCAAAGTGCGCGAGTTGACTTGGGTGACGTCGCTCTCCGCGGGATTGACGTTGAACGCGAACCGCCGCACTTCGAGCGGTCCGGCCAAGGTCGCGGGCCAGACTTCATAAACGCCGCTCCGCGAAGTGTTGGCTTCATCGCGGCTCAATCCGGCGAGCACCGCAGTCAGGAAGTTGTCCGGTTCCGCGGCGGCGGTACGCTGCATCACGATCGGAAGTTCAGGCTTGTCGCCCGGAGCAACAATCGTCAAATCGGGACGGTACCCGCCCCGTGCGAGTTGCACCGACAACGGCGAACCGACGAGTCGCAGGTCGACCTTGCGCTGCGGGGCGGCGAGAAACGATTGCAGTTTGAGCATCACTACCACGAAACTTGGGTCGTTGGCCCAATTGTTCCACTGCGGAGCCAACGTGGTGAGGAACGCCACAACTCGTCCTTCGCCAAATTGACGTTCCACAACTAACGGCTGTCGGTTCCGCAACCGGGCAATCACCGCCGTGGTCGAATTCGGATCGGGGGTCCAGCCCAACGGCGGACGCAGAAACCGTTCCACGGCGACCAGACGAATAAACGGATTGCGTTCGCCGAAGAAGACGCTGAACAGCGGATGATCGGTGACTTCAAAGTCAGGAACGTTGTCGTCGGAGTCCGCCGGCAAGAGGTCATCCCGCTCGAGCGGCACTGGAAAGACCCCCGCGCCATCGCGAAACAGCCGCGTCGTATAGAACGAATGCTGCACATTTTCGCCGACAAAGACCCCAAATCCACCCCCAGATTTGACAAATGATTCCAGGTTTTCGACCGCACGATCTTCCAGCCGATCGACGTCCAGATCTCCGACTGGAACTGCACGGTCGAGCCCGACGGTTCCATCAGGCTGGGGCTCAGGTATGTCAGTGGATTACGCGCGGAGGCGGGAAACAGGATCGCCGCCGGTCACGCGTCAGGCG
>CAZFLF010001149.1:0-2793 GCA_964519825.1 uncultured Pirellulaceae bacterium
CACAGCGCGGCAATCTTCTTCCCGATCCACAGACCGCCGCAGTGCGCCAAGTCCATCTGCACGACGTCGCACGCGCGGAGGGACGTCAAGCGACTGAATTCCTCCAACATGTAGAGCCGCTCGCCCGCCGCGATAGGGAACGGCAGCGATTTTTTGACCTCGCACAACAGGTCGAGGCTGTGCGGGATGACAGGTTCTTCGTACCACGCGGGGCGATACGGGATCAGGCGTCGACCCATCTCGATAGCACTGCTAACCGACAAACGACCGTGAACTTCAATCATCAATTCGATGTCGTCGCCGACCGCTTCTCGTACGGCCGCGACGATCTGTTCGGCACTGGCCATTTGCTCGCGAGTCATTTCCTTCCAGGCGGTGCCGAAAGGATCGAACTTCATTCCGCTGTAGCCGCGTGTAACAACCTCACGAGCTTTCGCGGCATAGTCGGCCGGCGTGTGAGCTCCGCCATACCAACCATTCGCATAAGCCGACAGCCGCTCGCGTGCTCGACCGCCAAGCAGCTTGTAGACCGGTTGCCCGCAGGCTTTGCCGATCAAGTCCCAACAGGCAATCTCGACGCCGCTGATCGCGGTCAACACCGTCGACCCGCCTTGGTACTGGTCCCGAATCAGATCGCCAAATACTTTTTCAATGTCGAATGGATCAATGCCGAGAATCCGGTCCTCGACCCATTCATGAAGAAGCGTCTGCACGGTTAGCTCTTGCCACTCCAGCGTCGCCTCGCCGATGCCGGTCAAGCCTGAATCGGTTGTCAGCCGCACAAACAAATAATTTCTCAACCCGCCGTTTGTCAAAAACGATTCGAGCTTTGTGATTCTCATGCGGAGACCTTATCGTATTGCGACCAAGTTCAACGAAAAAACTGCGTGGTCTGGGTGCGCGTGATAATGGAAGACTTTAACCAACTGGAGTACCCGATGCGAAAGGTCTCTGGACAGGAACATGGTGGACAGGAAGATAGGATGGCAATTCATTTTCCTGTTGTTCATTTTCCTGTCATATCTTTGTTGAGGCACTTACAGAGACCGCCATGACAGATAAACCAACCGTCGCCGCGGGTGCGCTGTCTCCGTGGGGAATGGACGATCTGCCCGAGCCGCCGCGATCGGGGAGGAAATTGTGGCTTGGTTTGATTGGCCCAGGCGTCGTGTTGGCTGGCACGAGCGTCGGGACTGGTGAGTGGCTGTTCGGGCCGGCGGTGTCGGCGCAGTACGGGGCGTCACTATTCTGGCTGGCAATGATCAGCATTGTGTTGCAGGGTTTCTGCAATCTGATGTTCATGCGCTACGCGATCTACTGTGGCGAGCCGCTGAATGTCGGCATCTTGCGGACTTGGCCGGGTCCAAGGGCCTGGATCATGTTCTTCCTTGTTCTCGATTTTACTTCCATCTTCCCCTACAACGCATCGAATGCAGCGATCCCATTATCGGCGGCAATTCTCGGCCGATTGCCGCATGCGGGCGACGCCCTCTTGGTCAAAGGACTGGGCATTAGCATTTTTCTCTTGGCGTTTGTGCCACTAATCTTCGGAGGCACCGTTTATCGGATGCTGGAAAAGATCATGGCGGCCAAGTTGGTAGTGGTGCTGGGTTACTTGTCCATCATCGCGCTGACGATGGTCTCACTACCGGTGGTATGGGACGTCGTCACCGGTTTTGTGAGAGTCGGGACCGTCCCCTTGCGGCCGGAGACTCTAATCGTCGACAGGCACTTCAACGTGCGACAGGTCGTCGGTGACACGGAATATCTCGCGAAAGGAACTTGGGAACGAAAAGACAACTCGGTAACCGGCGAGTTGCTTGTGACCCGTCAAGGAAAGCTTACAAAATTCAATCTTGCCGAGCCTGAGAAACTCGATGCCAAAGCAACCGAAATTCGCGAGCAGATTCTGAACCGTACTCGGGCCTACGTCGGTCAAGGCCCCCAGCCTGGAATTCCCGAGTTGCAAGAGCGATTCCTGATCGAAGTCACGGATCGTAATGAATTGCTGATCGCCGAAGGGAACGTCGTCGACCACCACACGTTTCAACCCGTGCGGTTGCAGCTGCGGTCGCAAAACGGTGTTCGCGATTACGCGCAATTGGAGGAAGTTCCAGAACCGCAGCGATCGCGACTGGCGAATCACCTGCGCCACGAAGGTATCGCCTACGTGAACGTCTTCGGTTACGTCCGCGAAAACGGCCGTTTGCCGTCGTTGGATTGGGCCATGATCGTGGCGTTCATAGCGATCGCCGGCGCCGGCGGTCTGACGAATTCGATGTTCTCGAACTACGCTCGAGACAAAGGCTGGGGCATGGGATGCCATGTTGGAGCGATCCCGAGCGCCTGTGGCGGTATCACGGTCACTTTATCTCACACCGGCAAGGTCTTTCCGCTGAATGATGCGAACCGGTCCAAGTGGCGCGGTTGGCTGGTGCACATCCGCCGTGACCAGGCAATCTGGATAGCGGCGTCAGTGATCGGTATGGCATTGCCGTGCATGATGTCGCTGGAATTCATCCGAAACGCCAGCGTCGTTGGCGATCGAGTAGCCGCGATGTCCGCCGAAGGGATTGCCGCGCGCTACCCATCGTACGGGGCGTTGTTTTGGTTTCTCACGCTGTTTTGCGGCTTTTTGGTGTTGGCTCCCGGTCAAGTCAGCGTGGGTGACCAAATCGCTCGCCGTTGGACCGACATGATGTGGAACGCCAGCTCACGCGTGAAGCGTCTCGGCGAAGTCCGCTACGTGTACTACGGCATTATGTGCGCGTACGGTGTTTGCGGGTTGTTTAT
>CAZFLF010001150.1:0-2792 GCA_964519825.1 uncultured Pirellulaceae bacterium
GATCGAAAGCCTGAAACAGCAATATGGACAGAAATAGAGGTCAGAGGTTAGAGGTTAGAGGTTAGGGAAGAACACAATCTCAAATCTGAACACGGTTCCCGTTCGAGATGCAGCCAAATGAAGTAGAATCGGTGGCTAACTGGAACTTATTTGCCGCAGTGATTGAGCTCGAAATACCAGCAAAAGAATCCTAGAACACGACCGAGATTCGAAACCTGAGATTTAAAAGCTGACATTTGACTGGCGAAGAAAACTCGGCTCCAAGTAGTTTGTCGGCACACCCTCACACCCTCACACTTCCCATGACCATAGACACTAATCTGCTCCCATCAAGCTTTTCCCGCCGCGAACTTTTGCGTCGTTCCGGCATGGGCTTTGGAGTGCTCGGACTTGCGGGCTTATTAGGAGACGCCGGAATGCTGAGCGGCGTCGATGCAGGTGAAGCTTACCGAAATCCGCTTGCCCCGAAACAACCGCACTTTCCTGCGAAGGCCAAGCGAGTCATTCATCTGTTCATGAACGGCGGACCGTCGCACGTGGACACGTTTGATCCCAAGCCGTTGTTGCAGAAATACGCCGGCAAGGAACTTCCGACCGGCAATCTCCAGACGGAGCGTAAGACCGGCGCCGCGTTCCCGTCGCCGTACAAGTTCCAGAAGTACGGCAAGAGCGGCATTGAGGTGAGCGAAATTTTCGAGCACACCGCCCAGCACATCGACGACATCGCCGTGATCCGCTCGATGCATGCGGATGTCCCGAACCACGAGCCGTCGCTGATGCTGATGAATTGCGGTGAATCACGTCAGGTACGGCCAAGCATGGGATCCTGGGTGACCTACGGGCTGGGCACTGAGAATCAGAATTTACCCGGATTCATCGCAATGTGCCCGAACGGATACCCGATCACCGAGACGCAGAATTGGCAGGCCGCGTTTCTACCCGGCATCTTTCAAGGGACGCACGTCGACACGCAGCACACCGACATCAACAAGCTCATCGAGAATATTCGAAATTCTAAACTTCCGTTGCCGGCCCAACGGCGGCAGCTTGACTTGCTGGCTCAGCTAAATCGCCGGCACTTGGAGGAACGGGGCCAGGATTCGGCATTGGAAGCCCGCATTCATTCCTTCGAGTTGGCGTACCGCATGCAGCTGGAGGCGGCCGAAGCGTTTGATGTGAACCGCGAGCCAAAACACGTCCTGGAAGCCTATGGCCCCGGAGTTCAGGCTCGACAGATCCTGATTGCGCGGCGCTTGATCGAACGCGGCGTCCGCTTCGTGCAATTGTGGCATGGACAAGGTCAACCCTGGGACAGCCATGATGATTTGGCGGACAACCACCGCAAGCTGGCGGGGCAATGCGACCGTGCGATCGGAGCACTACTGACCGATCTCAAACGGCTCGGCCTGTTCGACGAGACGCTGGTCATCTGGGGTGGCGAGTTTGGTCGCACGCCGACCGTCGAACTGCCACAGGCTGGAGCGAATGCCGGAAAGATCAATGGCCGCGATCACAACCATTGGGGCTTCACGATGTGGCTGGCCGGCGGCGGCGTGCGCGGCGGCTATGTCCACGGTTCTACCGACGAATTCGGATTCAAAGCCGTGGAGAAACCGGTTCACGTCCATGATCTGCATGCCACGTTGTTGCACCTGCTCGGCTTTGACCACACCAAGCTCACCTTCCACTACGCAGGCCGTGATTTTCGCTTGACGGACGTCCACGGCAACTTGGTGCGCGAACTTCTGGCTTGATGAATGCGACTCCGTCGAATCGGCAGTCCTCCATTTCTTGGGAAGACGGGGAAGAGCGGGTTATAGATTGGGGGTAAAAGATAAAACCAATCGATCGGAAAACACTGCAGCCCAACCCACGCGACGTATTTGTCTGCATTTTTTACCCTCAATTTATAACCCGCGCATTTCGACCGAGAACAATTCCACACTCTCGTTTACGAGGCTTCACGCTCTGCGGCTTGAGCCAATAGACGCCACTTCAAGCCGACTCCGTATCGCGTACAGCTTCGCTGGCAAAAAAAACGGGCGGGACGAATTTATCCGTCCCGCCCGTAAATTCTTTTATGTACCGCCGCGCTTGGCTACGGCAGCGTCATCGTCTTGAGGCTCGCCGCGCCGGCTTCATCCACCACCAGCAGCACGACGCTGGTTTCGTTCAGCCGGTCGAGTTGTTGAACGCCCTTCCAGTCGGCAATCGTTTCGTAGGAGAGACCGGCCGTACCGGTTCCGCCCCGGACTGGTTCGGTGATTCCTGCTTGTTTCGCCGCATTGTCGGTCGCGACCTTCATCACGCCGCGGCTGGTATTGGCAATCAACAAATATTCCTTGCCATTTTTCTTGTACACGACCATGTCAAGCGGAGCGTTGCGATTTCCGAGTTCGGCGATCGTGGTCCCTTTCGCCTTAGCGCCCGGCTTCAGGTCGGCGACGCGGAATTTGACCAGCGGGGTGCAAGTGTAGGCCGCCAGCAAATGCGATTCACCATTGATCATGTAGGGAACGAAAGTACGGACTGGCGAGGCGGTTTCAAACTTGCCATGAGCGCCATGATAGATTTCGACGCCCGCTCCCCCTTCGACCTTTTGGAATGGGAATCCGACCGAGCGCAGATTCGATGCGAACTCTTCGTTCGACAGACCGGCGATGAACACGTGGCCGTCGACATAGGCCAGATCGGTAATCGAGTTGGCGCGCTTATTATTCCGGCCTTCGCCGCCGGGCGCGGGGGCATTGGGAATCTCCGCCTTGGCAAACGGGATCTTCTTCAGCGAAACT
>CAZFLF010001151.1:0-2791 GCA_964519825.1 uncultured Pirellulaceae bacterium
AGGACGTGATTCTTTGGTTTAGGCCAAACGCGGACGTCCGGCGTGCCAGTGAATCGCGCAGCCTCGCTCGGGTACCATCCATAGGCCACGACGGAGACAGTGTCACGATTTCCCGCGCGGCGCAACGACCCGATGAATTGCCGACGGAATTTGTCCAAGTGTCGGCGATCGAGCGCGGCGAGCACATGGCCTGCTAACTGCCGCTGCGGTGCGAGCTGTGAGTGCGTGGAATCCGCGACTGCCGCAGCTTTGAGGTGCGTCGCTCGGACGCGGTGCGCGTAGCGAATTCCCCATCCCAGCCGCCGCAAGTCATTGCACATGCAGCGACATTCACAGAGCTGGGGCTCCCAGCGAAAAGCCACCTGCTCCAAAACTCGCCGATGAAAAAGTGTGGCACCCATCGAGACATGATGCGTTGGGCGGCCGTCCGACGACGCACCATGGTAGTCGGCGGCTAGCGCGGCATACTCCGGCGAGTCCAGTAATTCCAACAGCAGCCGGTGAATGGTGCCTGGAGCCAGTATCACGTCGTCGTCAAGAAACATCAGCCACCGGGCTGTTCCCCGCCGTCGCCCTTCGTTTCGACCTCGCGCAATCGTCTCCCAACGGTTACGGTCAGTTTCCTGCGGAGTGCCGATGACGCGATGCAGGCGCACATCGATCTCACGCTGGCCATGCAAGCCATCGAGCACGAGCGTTGGAAGCGGTGCGGCAGTTCGGCTGAGAATCACCACATCCACGGCGAATGGTGAGTCCGACACTAGCATTCGCAAGAAGTGCTCCACAGTGCGCTACGCTGTAATTGATAGTGCGAGTCGGTGCGCTCGCTAACAGTAGGTGGATAGTATTCGCTGCTTTCCGCCGCCGTCATGCCGGTTTCAACCCGCATCAGTACCTGGGCATGCTCGCGAATGTAGGCGATCCCGTCCACGATTCCGGTCTTCGACTTGCGCAACAACGCCACAAGTTCGTGTTGGCCAGCAGCTCCGACCAGCCATTGCCCGTGGCCGTTGGATACTTTGCCGTCCTCTGCCAACAGAACCGCGCTAACGTCACTCATTGCGACGAACCGGGCGATCATCAATCGGTGTGATTGGGTATGCTCAACACACAGAAAATCCTTGTGCGCCGCACGACGCTTACTCGGGGTTGGACTGCTCAATCGTTGCAGCGACATCCGGCCGACTTCCGGGAATGGCGACGGAATCGTCACCGTGCCTGACAAGTACATTGCTCGGTGCGAATCAAAGGAACTCGACATGGGGGTGCTCCGAGAGTGCGAAATGAAATGTGATCCTGTTTTGAACTTTTGGAGTATGGCTCGACCGGGGAACCAAATCCAGCATGGTCGGCGATACATGGAGCAGGATAAATTTCATCGGTTGCGAGCCACTTGCACCCCGTGGGCTCTTCAGGGGCGAGCTCGATTGGCACCCCCGCCCGCTTCAAGGGCCGCGCGGCTCGGAGAGACGCGGCCACTAGGACAATAGGGGGGTAGTACTTCAGCGCCGTACGACGAGCTAGACTTCCGGTATTGCTACGGACCGAGTCTTAGATCGCTCTGCATGATGACGACCTGATACGGGTTCCAGGTGGACATCGTGTAGTAGACGCGGCAGCGATGATCGGATCCGCTGCTAAACCGGCCCATGATGTATGGCCCATACTCGCCTCCCCACGTCTCGTCTTGCTGCGGGTCGCCGATTGCGTCACTCTTACCTTGAAACGTCGACGAGATGTGAATGAATCGCCCGTAACCTTCATCTCGCCACGGCTCGAATAGGACGTTGCCGTCCGACCACGGGCCGCTCGGTGCGGCGGCGGACCGCATCGTGATTCCGCGCGGCTTTTTCGAGTTGTACAGCATGACGTACCGCTTGACCGGCCCTAAGTACGCGACGGACAACTCGCCCACCACGTCGTGCTGGAATAGCGGGGTTGCGTCCACTTCACGCCCTACCCACCGCGTCTGGCCGTCAGACCCGTTGCCGCCGAAATACTTGAGTTTCGACCGGACCCCGAGATCAGCAGGCCTCACACGGGCCAAGCAGACGCTGCTCTTGCGGTAGTCGCCGCTGCCGTAGATGTAGAGCCACCCATCCGCCGGCAGGATCGAAACGTTAATGAATTTGTCTCGTGACAGATCGTATCGAACGGTAAATGTTCGTCCGTCGTCATCTGAGCTGGCTACCACGGATCGGCCCATTACCTTCTTTTCGGTGTGGTCGGTGGTGAACACTACATACATAGTTCCGCCGATTGAGACTCCTCCGCTGGGAACTTCAAATGCTCCTTGCTTAATCCCCGGCACGCTCGGCGGAAGCCATTTCCCTCCCTTACCCCGGTAGAAGTCGAGGCTGATCTTTTCCGGGTCAGTGCTAGTTGTCCAGGCAACCGCATCCAAGTCCCCCGACTGACCGTGAGTGTCGCCGAACAAGAAGTACAGGCGGCCCTTGTGCTCGAACGAACTCCCCAAGTCTGTCGCGGTAACGCCGTATCGCTCGGCCGTCTGGCTCAGGGTCGGTTTCATGAGGGCACGGTCGAAGTCTCCGGTGAGTTGGCAGACCTTTTTCGTGGACTCAGGTACAAAGACGAGTACCGGGGGATCGGCCGCCATGCCAGCCGAGAGGGTAATAAACACAATAATCGTTGCCAGAATCGACGATCGCATATGTACGACTCCTATTGGGAGCCGGCGCCTATTGATCGGGCTCGATGACGGCTGGACGTGCTTGGTCGCTGGCGATGAACTTCATCGAAATCGAATTGACGCAGTGTCGAGTGTTTTTGG
>CAZFLF010001152.1:0-2787 GCA_964519825.1 uncultured Pirellulaceae bacterium
TTCCGGAGGGCAGCGCCGCATTGATTTCTGGCAGGACTGCGCGAACGCCTTGCGACACTTCCAGCGGATTGGCAGTCGCCTGCTTGATTACGCCCACGATGATTGCAGGCGCGCCGTTATACGTATTCACGCGGCGCTCGTCCTGAGCACCGAGTTCCACACGCGCAGTGTCGCCCATGCGGACTTGATGGCCATCGGCGAGCTTCACGACGATATTCGAGAACTGCTCGGGGGTTGTCAGACCTGTGCGCGAGAGCACGGTGAATTCACGGTCCGTGCTCTCGATGCGGCCAGACGGAAGTTCGACATTCTGCGCCCGCAATGCATTCTCGATGTCCTGGACTGTCAGGTTATACGCCGCTAGCCGCTCGCGATCGACCCAGATGCGCATGGCGTAACGCCGCTCGCCAAAGATCGTGATATCGGCGATGCCGGTCAGGTTTTTCAGCCGATCGACGACAAACCGGTCGACATAGTCAGTGATTTCAAGGCCCGACATGCGCTCGCTGCGGAAGACGATGTACATCATCGCCTGCGCGTCTGCCTCGACTTTGGCGATATTCGGCTCCTGAATTTCGATCGGCAGGCGCCGGCGTACCCGGCTAACTCGGTCGCGGACATCGTTCGCGGCGTTATCCGGATCAATGTTCAACCGGAATCGCACGGTGATGTTGCTCGTCTCGTCGCGGCTTGTCGATTCGAGGATGTCGATTCCTTCGATGCCAGCGATTGAACCTTCCAGAATCTGCGTAACTTGGCTTTCAATGATCGTTGCGGACGCGCCTGGATATGTCGTCTGCACACGTACGACCGGCTCGTCGATATTGGGATATTCGCGTACCGTCAGCCGTTGGAACGATACGATGCCAATGAGAATCAGAATGAGGCTCAGCACCGATGCGAAGACAGGTCGGCGGATGAAGAACTCGAAAGCGCCCATAGGTGTCAGCCCTTGGCAGCCTCGGTAGTCAGAACTTCGACAATCGCGCCGTTGCGCAGTCGCTGATGTCCGGCGGTAACGACCACTGCATTCACCGCGAGCCCTTCAAGCACCTCCACGAAACCGGCCTTGCGCTCTCCAAGCCGCACTTTGGTCTCGACCGCCCGCCCGTTCTCCACTTGATAGACGAAGGAATCGCCGCCGCGCGCGACGATGGCGCTTTCTGGCACCGAAACGACATTCTGTTCCTGCGGGCCCTTAACCGTGAGACGGGCGAATAGTCCCGGCCGGAGATCGCCGCTGACGTTCGGTAGCCGGGCGCGAATGCGCAACGCCCTGCCGTTCACATCTACCATCGGGTTGATCGCGTAAACGGTGCCCACAAACGTCTTGTTCGGTATTGCATCCACCATAACCTGGACGCTCTGGCCGACATCGACGTTTGCCAAATAAATCTCGGGAATGCTGAAATCGACTTTGAGCGTATCGATCTTCTCGAGGTTGACGATGGTTGTGCCAATCGGAACGTAGGCACCGACGGAAGCTCTGCGTAGGCCGACAACACCCGAAAACGGTGCGAAGATGATGTGCTTGGCAAGGCGTACCCGCGCCAGTTCCAGTGTTGCGCGCGGGCCTTCGAACGCGGCCGTTGCCTCGTCGCGGGCCCGAACAGTCACATTTCCGCTCTTTGCGAGTGTGTTGGCTCGCTCCAGATTAGACTGCGCAAGCGCATATCGCGCTTCCTGCTCGGCAACCTCTGCACGTACTAGCGAGTCGTCGAGCCGAACCAGAACGTCGCCCTCCTTGACCTCTTCGCCCTCGCGAAACGCGATCTCGGAAATTCGACCGGGCAATTCCGGGGCTATGTTGACGGACTCATCCGATTGCAGGCTTCCGACCGCACGAATGTCGGAACGGCTCTTCGCTGCGAGGACGTTAGCCGTTTCGACAGCCACGCCTGTACGCCCCGGATTTTTGGGGCCGACTGTTCCGGTGTCCTTTACTTGAGCAGAATGACCCTGGCTGTAACGCAGCAGGTGTGATCCGCCGACCAGGACGGTACCGCCCATCGCGACAACGAGGGCACCAAGCAGCCATTTCCGCATTCGATGAGTCCCCTTATCCCTCCAATATAGGGCCTCGTTGCGGCTCCCCGGGATTAAATATTATTAAGAGCCCCCGGCAGGATGGGTCGCGAAACGGGCCTAAACAATGACAGTGCAGCGGAGAACGGCGGCGCACGCATGAATAGTGCAGTGCACCCTTGTCGAATGCTGTCTGACAGCCACTCGCGCTAAAGAGAGGAGTGGCCCGGTAAGCGCCATTTCTCCGTGATCGGGTGGAGATGAATTGCCGGCCGAGATCACTTTTAATCGCTCTTCACGGGCCGATAATCGCGTGAGGATTCCCGTTGTGGTCCTCCCTTGAGTTCCAGACCGGCCTTTGTCGTTGATTGGGGACACTGGCGAAGCCCCACACCCAAGGGTGTGGCCATAGAAAAACGGCCCCCGCTTGAGAACGAGGGCCGGAGAAGGTAGTAGGTGCCTGCTCGAGAGAGCAAGTTGTGACACAGCAGCATAGGCTGGCGCCACCCGCCATGCGTCATCTTAGCTTCCTGGCGAGCGGCGATTTCTCCGACTTTCCGTAGCCCTTGTGCAGAAGCGCAAAGTGTCTGTCAGCAAACTGAAGCCGACATGGCGGCAGTCTGGAAAGACGGAACGCGGCAGTCTGGAAAGACGGAACAATGACCTGATGTTCACCAATTATTGCACGGTTCGATAGCACTCGGACGGGTTCGTTCCCTTCAAACCGTGATCAGATAGTGCATGTTGTCGACGACAACGGAT
>CAZFLF010001153.1:0-2780 GCA_964519825.1 uncultured Pirellulaceae bacterium
GAAGTGAAAATGACGAACGTGTCCTGCTCGAGCTGGCAGCGTTGCAGCGCATCAAGGATTTGGCCAGCACTCCAATCAATCTCGCTAATCACATCGCCGAACAGGCCGC
This sequence comes from uncultured Pirellulaceae bacterium, assembly GCA_964519825.1. Taxonomy (GTDB): domain Bacteria; phylum Planctomycetota; class Planctomycetia; order Pirellulales; family Pirellulaceae; genus CAZFLF01. Next base: position 110 of record CAZFLF010001153.1, read on the forward strand.
GAGCAGTCTTTCCCCGAAATTTCTCGGAAACGAACAGGGGCACGTGTGGCATCGCGTGTGGCACGTATAAAAAGAACGGCTGCTGGCGATTCGATTCGATGAATTTGACCGCGTGCTCCGTGTACCAGGTCGTCAAATGCGGTTGGTCCTCGGCGGTGACTCGCGGATTCACGATCCGGTTGCCGGAAACCAGCGGCAAATCCGGAAACTTGGCTGTCGGATGAAATGGCCACATGTCATTCGAATACGGCAGACCGAAGTAGTCATCGAAGCCATGTTGCAGCGGCAAGAATTTTTCATGATGGCCGAGATGCCACTTCCCGTAGATCGCCGTCGCGTAACCGCGCGGTTTCAACACTTCGGGCAACAGTGTCTCGTCGGCGTGAATTCCCTGCTTACTTGCCGGGCCGAGTGCGCCCAAGATGCCGACTCGATTCGGATAGCAGCCGCTGAGGAGTGCGGTGCGCGACGCGCTGCACACGGCTTGCGCGACATAAAAGTCGGTGAAGCGGATTCCCTCCGCCGCGATGCGATCGAGATTCGGGGTCGAATAGCCCTTGGCCCCAAAGCAGCCGACATCGCCGTATCCCAAATCGTCGGCGTAAATCACCACGAAATTCGGCAGTCGTTCCGCGGCCAAGAGACTCCCGCTCGTTTCGCTGAAGAAGTTGCCGAGCCACAACGCCAGCCAGCCGAGCATCGGGAGGGCCTTGCGTTGAAACTTGCGTCGTGGGGAGACACGGCGCGTGCGACTCCACATCACGTGGATGGGGCGTAGACGGCGCGTTTTCATTGGAGATCCTGGATCAGCGGGACGGTCGGGCGTCGAACAGGATGGGCGGGTCCATACCTGGAAACGGCGATGGGACTTTTGGTTCCTTCCGTTGATCAATGAAGGGGACGATCCATTACCGCGATTTCGCTCCTTTTGACGACAACTTCTCGCGTTCGGCTAGCTTGCGGACGAAGACGTCAGCGCTACCAAGAGCGGATTCTTGTCCCCCTGCGACGAATGCCCGGACATGACATTGCCCACGGGCGTCCTTCGGAACGGTGAATTCGAATTCGTTTTCTCCCGGCTGGCAAGTGACAGTCTGGACGTACCAGACGGAGTTGTTGGCCATCTCATAGACATCGTGGTACTCGCGGAGAACCCGGTCACGACCGTCGTAGTATTCGCGCGTCGGTTGTGGCAGTCGCAAGCGGTCGCGGCGGCACACCAGATCGAGCGTACACTTGCCCCCCACACCGCTCGCCAACTTTACCTTGGCCAATTCGCCGGCAGAGAGGTCCGAGGCGACTTCCAGGCGCAAAGGCTGAGGCCGTGGCAAACGCAACAGCGGATCGCCGAGCAAGTTGAACAGCGACAGATGCTCACGGCGCTCTTCATCCAACAAATCAGGCGCGGGGCTGAGCGCTTTGGCGAGGGCGTCGAGCAGTTGCCGATTGTCGCGCCCGTCGGGCGCATCGGATGGCGGCTGCATCATCTGTTGTTTGGCGTGCAATACGATTTCACCCAATGTCGCCGTTTGCCCAGAGAACGTGTCTTTCAACAATTCGCTCCCCATCACGGCCATCGCGTACGGCATTGTCACGCGCGATCCACACAATGCCGCGATTGCACCTCGCGGTGCGGCAATCATCTCTTCGGCCAGACAATCGCGAGGGCCATCAAATGCTCCGGCATAACACGACAAAAAAACGGCGATCGGCGGGCGGCCGCCATGATCCAGCTTGGCGACATCGTCGACATCTAGAATGTGGTACGCGCTACCTGGCACGTAGATGCGGTCAAGATACGTACGCTGCCCGTGGCCGATGTAAACCCAGAATAAGCATCCTTCGTTGAACCGCTGCAGCGCCGCCTCATGGAATTGCCGCGGGTCGGGACAGTAAGCGCTGCGCCAGCTGCCATAGGTCATCGAGGTCTGGAACGCCGCCGGGATGCCGTCGGTGAGGAACTTTCGGGTTGCGGATTCTAGAACGGAATCGGCGAGCGCTCCAAAGCCTCCAACGCCGGCGACGAAGTTGACTCGCCGCCGCCATACGCCGAAGTCCGCATTTTGTTCGTATTCGATGATCTTCCGCACCATCAACGCGAGTTCCTCGCGTGTATCGGCCGGCAAACGGCCAACGGCGAGTTCCGGAATCTGGTCGTCGTCGAGATCGGCGAACCAATTATCGGTGCCAATCTCCGGTTCGGAACCCCATTTCACATTGACCTTTGCCGTCGCAAAATGCGTGGGGGTGCTGATGAGCCGCAACGCGGGATCAATCTCGGCACGAGGATTGGCATCGCCGACCAACATGAGAAATCGGAGTTTGCCCGACTTGGCGATTTCCCGAATCTCCGACCGCAGTTCGTCCGCAGAACGTGTGTTCGGCACAATCTCTACGCGATGGCCCTGCAATTCGCGGTGTGCCACCCACGGAGACAGCTCGGCGATGAACTCCTTCGGGCAGACGACCACCGTATCCGGTGGCGCGGCGGAAGCGGACAGCAGGAGACAAATCGCGGTTAGCACGGCTCAATCCTTTGCGAACAACTCTTCCATCATCGCGTCCGCTTCCCGAATAATCCAGGATGCGGTAGCACTGCGGCGCAGTGTGTACCGACGGCAAGTGTACTGTCAATTGTGGAATGAGGGATGTCATTCGGGAGGGCGAGGCT
>CAZFLF010001154.1:0-2779 GCA_964519825.1 uncultured Pirellulaceae bacterium
CGATGCCCAAGGGAGGGCTCGGGAACCTGATTGCGCTCCCCTTGCAGTTTGCGCCGCGCAAGTCGGGCAACAGTGTGTTCATTGACTCCGACTTCCACCCGTACCCCGACCAATGGCCGTTCCTTTCGACGATTCGACGAATGCCGGCCGACGCCGCGGAGGAGATTGTTGCGGAAGCTCAGCGCAAAGGCGACTTGATCGGAGTCCGGATTAGCATCGCTGATGATGAGGATGCACAAGACCCGTGGACCTTGCCGCCTTCCCGCAAGCGGAGGGAGCGGCCGATCGAAGGGCCGCTGCCAAGGAGTGTTCAGATCATTCGCGCGAATCTTGTTTACGTGGAAAAGAAGGATCTGCCACCAGCCATGCTGAATCGGCTACTCCGGCTGGCAGCATTTCAGAACCCCGAGTTCTATAAGGCTCAGGCGATGCGGCTCTCGACTTACGACAAGCCGCGTGTGATTGCATGCGGCCAGGAATTCGCCCAGCACATCGCTGTGCCTCGTGGATGTCTGACGGAGACGTTGGCTCTTCTCGAGGCGCACAAGATCCGGCCCGAAGTTCGGGACGAACGGTACGCGGGCACAGCGATTGAAGTGGAGTTCCAGGGTCAACTTCGGCCGTTCCAGGAGGAAGCCGTCGCGAAGATCACCGGCCACGACGAAGGTATCCTCTGCGCTCCGACAGCGTTCGGAAAGACCGCCGTTGCAGCATGGCTGATCGCGAAACGCAAGGTCAACACTCTGGTTGTGGTCCACCGGCAGCAGTTGCTCGATCAGTGGCAGGAGCGCCTTGGAATGTTTTTGGATCTGTCGGCCAAGTCGATCGGGCATATCGGTGGCGGGAAAACGGAACGGACCGGTTGTGTGGACGTCGCCGTCATTCAGAGCCTGTACCGAAAAGAGGAAGTGAAGGACTTTGTCGCCGAGTACGGCCAGGTGATCGTCGATGAATGCCACCACATATCCGCTTTCACGTTCGAACAGGTGATGAGGCAGGTAAAGGCCAAGTATATTGTCGGTCTGACCGCCACGCCGACGCGGAAGGACGGCCACCATCCGATTATTTACATACAGTGTGGACCCGTTCGGTTCCGCATGAGCGCCCGGACGATGACAGAAACGACGCCCTTCGAGCACAAGGTGACTCCGCGCCACACGGAGTTTCGGATGGCGCCCGAACTCAGCGAGGTGACGATCCAGGATATCTATGGCGCGCTCGTGAACGATGTCTCGCGCAACGAGATGATCGCCAACGATATCGTGCGCGCCATCGAATCGGGACGTTGCCCGCTGCTTCTAACCGGTCGGACCGAGCATCTCCAGTACTTCGCGACGAAACTCGCGGGGGCTGCCAAGCACGTCTTCGTTTTGAAGGGAGGTATGGGCAAGAAGCAGCGTCGCTCGACGGCGGAGGCCCTGGCATCGGCGCCGGAGGATGAATCGCGCGTGATTCTGGCTACGGGAAGTTACATAGGCGAGGGGTTTGACGACGCGCGCCTGGACACGCTATTCCTGGCCATGCCGATCTCCTGGAAGGGCACGTTGCAGCAGTATGTGGGCCGGTTGCATCGTCTCCACGACAACAAACGATTCGTGCAGGTCTACGATTATGTGGACAACTACGTTCCGATGCTGGCCAGGATGTACGAGCGCAGGCTGAAAGGCTATGGCGCGATTGGTTATGTGATCGAGCAGGAGACGTTTCCACCCCATCCCCCGGCGGCGGCACACCCGTAGACCCGGACCGTTCAGGTGCTTGGAGTTTTGCCTTGTATCGAAAATGTATGTGTGCTAGTATGCACCTATACAATGACTCGAACAGAAAGCCCGGAACAGGTCAGACTCTGGTTTCAGGGAGCAGTTCAGGGTCTCTGGCCTGTTGCCATTGGATCTTTGTCCTTGCGGAAGAGCCCATGCATCCGAAAGGGCTGCCAGCTTTGTGAATCCGGCCAAGGACACTCCAGCTATGCATTGTATGGTCGCAAGGGGGATCGCCGGTTTTCCATATACGTGCCAGACGAATTGGCCGGAGATTTGGAACGGGCCATCCGCAACGGCCGCGATCTTCAGAAACTCATGACTGAAGCCGGCCGAAGGTACACATTGGCGCTGAAGAATCAGCGCATTTTGCGAAACCGAAAATAGCCGGCCGCGCGCCTGATGCCCGGCCCGGAGGTGGCGAGTGCTCAACGAGGCTGACTTTTTGGGTTGGTGTAGGCGGCTCGCGTTGACCGAGAAGACACAGGCAGCCATCTCTGAGGTACGGTCTCGCAATCCCACTCGCCGTGTTGGAGGCGGTCGCGAAAACGTTTCCGGTCGGTATCCGAGCCGCAAGATGGGGCTGACGATCCAGTTCGAGAGTCATCGCGTTGAACTGCCGTTCGTCTACGAGTTGGAGCACGATCCCGGCGTGCTGGAGTATTACGACCAGCCGCCCTCTATTCCGCTCGCCTATCACGCGGCAAACGGAAGACGTCTCTCGGTCATGCACACCCCGGACTATTTCGTTCTGCGCCAAGACTCTGCGGAGTGGGTGGAGTGCAAGACCTCAGAGGATCTTGAAAAGCTGGTCATCAGGACTCCAAACCGCTACCATCGCGGCGTCAACGGCAACTGGCGCTGCCCGCCTGGCGAAGTGCACGCCTCGGCGCTGGGCTTAGACTATCGCGTATGGTCGTCAGCGGAGATCAACTGGATTCTCCAACGAAACCTCCAGTTCCTGGAAGACTACCTGCGATGCGACCCTGCAAGTGCAGCGGGATTTGTCGACCCGGCCA
>CAZFLF010001155.1:0-2769 GCA_964519825.1 uncultured Pirellulaceae bacterium
TGCTTCTGGCGAGGCTGGCTCCGCCTGGCCAAGGACACAACAACGGGCCGTGGCAGGCGAACGCGAACAACATCGCTCGGCAATTGCATGCGGCAGTTGTCGTCGACCCGACGCGATTTGGTTCGCTGGTCTCGGCAATCGCGCCGGCGCGCGAGCTGTTGATCGACCCGCTTATGACCGTTTTTCGCGACGCCCGGCGCGGCGATTCCGAGAAGTCGATTGCGGCCAACCTGGTCGCCGAGTTCGCCAGCGATCGTCCGAAGATCCTGGTGGAACTGCTGCTCGAACCGGGCAGCACAGCCCGGCAGGCAACGATCTTGGCGCGATTGGCGCAGCTGCGCGACCAGGTCTTGCCCCTGCTCGAGCCGCTAGTTGATGCCGGATTGGTCGAGCCCGAGCCCAAGTGGAACACCTCGGTTCAAAACTTCGCTACTGCCGACGCGTCGGCCGTTCAATCCATCGAAGCGGCGGGTGGCATGGTGTCCGAGCGGTTCGCGTTCTGCCCGGCACTGCCTTGGGATGCGGTCTTGCCCACGGTCGAGGCGCTGCGCGGCGGCGGATATCGGCCGATCCAGGTGCGTCCCTATCGCACGGGTGACTCGGTGCAGGCGGCTGTCCTGTGGTCGCGCGATGGGCGCAACTTTAGCATTCAGCACGACCTCGACGAGTCAGCCTTGCGACAACAAATCGCCCCGGCCAAACTGCAGGCCGCAGTGTTGACGGACGTGGCGGCCTACGACGACCCAAAGAAAGGTGGGCGATTCGCCGCCGTCTGGTCCCCTCGTCAACCGGGCGATCCCGAAACGACTACCTACCTGGGTCCGTGGAACGACCTGTGGAAGGAATTTTCGTCGACCCAGACGCAGAACGGATTCGGCCTGCGGTCGCAGGCATTCGCTCTCGGACGACGCAACGCGCACACCGTGGCCGCCGTGTTCTGGAAAGGGGCTGCGACACGCGCCAGCGAACTCACCACGCTTACCCGGTTCGAAGCCGATCTGGCAGGTCCATTTGCCGACGAATTGCAGGTGGGCGTGACCCTGACTCGCGTTCCCTATACAACGCCTGCCGAATCCTGGCGGTCGCAAATAGAAATCGAATTCGAACATCACAACGACCTCGTCAAAACAAATCCGCAAGCCCTGGGTTCCGTTTATGGCCGCGGCTACCAACACGACCGACTTCGCCAAAATGCACAGGCGATTGACGACTACACAAAGTTCCTCGATGCAGGAAGCGAGACTGCTGCCTCACAGAGCTGGATGATCGATTCATCACGAGTCCACCGGGTGATTGCCGCCGCACGCCTGGGACGCAGGGCCGATGCCCAGCGACTTCTTTCAGAATACGTCTCCAAGCATACGAACGACGAGTATCGTAAGCGGTGGCTAACCGCATCGGTCAACTTGTTTCTGGACGATCCGCACCGGACGGTGGAAGAATTCGAGGAATTCAATCGTCAATGGCCTGGTGCGAGCTGGTCCGCGGAGCATCGGGCCTACGTCTTGGCATTGGCCGCTGAAGCCGTCGCGGCTACGGATGGCGAGCGCTCGCAAGAGTACGCCAAGCGCGCCGTCGACAACCTGGAAATGAGGAGTCGCAGCCCGAACCCATCCGTGTGGTTCTTTCGCAACAATACCATCTTTGAAGGCCTGCGCGATGATCCACGGATGCGCAACATGCACATCGAGCTGGAGCTGGACGAAGTTGCCGCGCTACGCTATGCCCGCCGGGGACAAGCGGAAGCGGCCCGCCGCGCATTGGCGGGTTACCTGCGCAGCCAAAGCGATGCAAATTTGCGACTGCGCACCGAGGTGCTGACGTCGGCCTTTCTGGGCGACGACGAACAAGCATCGCGCCAGCTGGATGCCGCGGTCGATACCCCGCAAGTCGATGAAAAACTGCTGTGGCAAGCTGCTTGTGCGTGCTCGCTGATGGCATGGCACGCGAAAGTCCAGAATCCCGATCGCGCCCAGGGTTATTCTAATCGGGCTATCGAATTCCTGCGGCAGCGAGCCCGCACGGCGGCCGGCGCCGTGCCGGTGTGGTTGCGGCGAGATATGCTCACTTCCTGGGAACTGTACCCCCTCCACGGTCAACTGGGATTTGAGCAACTGATTCGCGAGCTGAGCGTGGCCTGGTCGTTTGCTGCCAGCACCAGCGCCGAGTTCGAATCCCAGTGCGTGTTTGGCCTCGATCCGCAGGAACATTTCGAGCGCGCGCGGCAGTTGTCGTCTCAGGGCTTCAGACCTGTATCCGTGAGCGCCTGCGCACTGACCAACGTCGACCGACCCCAAGTCGCTTCGGTCTGGCAGCGTCCCGTTACCACGGAACAAGATCGCGACCAACAAGCGGCGCGGCTCGCGGTGGCCGCAGCTGCTCTCGTGCGGTTGGGCAAACCCGATCGTGTCTGGCCGCTGTTGCGGCAATCGAGCAACCCGCGGGTCCGCACCGAGGTGCTGCACTTGTTGGGTCCATTGGGTGTCGATCCCTCGGAATTGGCCCGCCGTGTCGCGCAAGAGCAGGACTCATCGATTCGACGGGCGCTCGTGATGGCCTTGGGCGAGGCACAGGTCGACATCCTCGACCCGACAGGCCGCGAGGCGCTCGTCAACCAGATCCTGGACCTGTTTCGGCGCGACCGCGACCCAGGAGTCCATTCGGCCGCAGAGTGGTTGTTGAACAGACTCGGCCAGCACGAACGCGTCGCAGCAGCTCGTTTGGAGCTATCGGCTGCAAAAACCGACGTCGTGCCCGCCTGGAGCGAGT
>CAZFLF010001156.1:0-2766 GCA_964519825.1 uncultured Pirellulaceae bacterium
AGAAACGATTTCTCGAGAGCACCCAAGTGCTCACGGGCTTCTTCGCGGAAAATATCGAAGATGGGGTCACCCATAAAAGCTCGTTATTGCGATCGATGTTCCCCCAGAAAAAACCGATTTGTCACGTTTTGAATTGCGCGAGGGTGCCGTTCAAAGACTGGATACGCTGATCGATGGCAACGATGGACCTTTGCGTCTGCTGGGCGGAGGCAACGGACTCCTGCGACGCGCTATCGATTTCCGTGATGCTGGTGACGAGTTCGGTGATGCCTTGCTCCTGCTGTTTCGCCCCGGTGCTTATCTGTGTCATGGCTTCGCGCGTCTGTTGGATAGCCTGCGCAATCTCCTCGAACGACTGTGTCAGCTGGCCGATGATCTCCACCGATTCCTGGGAAAGTCTTCCGCCATTCTGAATTCGATTCACCACATCCTGCATCGATTTCTGCGTGTCTGAGGTCAACATTTCAATCCGCCCGGCGGATTCCTTGGATTGGTTGGCTAGCTCGCGCACTTGGGTGGCGACGACGGCAAATCCGCGCCCGCCTTCGCCGGCCCGTGCCGCCTCGATTGACGCATTCAATGCCAGGAGCTTTGTCTGTTCGGCAATCTCGTTGACCGTGGCGGTGATCTCGCCAATCCGCTGCATTTGTTCGGAGAGGTTCAAAACGCTTTGTCCGGCAGCTTGAGAGTTGGTGCGAACTTGTTCGATGCGTGCCGCTGAATCTTGTGTTAGCGACCGGCTCTCCGCAGTGAGTTGCGCCGTCTCATCAGCCGCCTCCTGTACGGCACGCGAGCGGTCGGCAAACTCCTGCATCGTGGCCTTAAACTCCTCGGCCGTGGTTGTGATCTCGGTCAGCGAAGTGGCTGTCTCGTTCAAACTGGTAAGCTGCTGTTGGGCTCCCGTGGCGATTTGGCGGCTCGCCGTGGCCACTTCTTTGGTCATCATCGAGGTTTCTGTAAGGATGCCGCGCAGTGAAATCACCATTTTGTTGAAACCGTCAGCGAGGGATCCGATTTCGTCACGCGAATTCACTTGCAACGGCTCACCAGTTAAATCGCCAGCTGCCACCTGTTGCACTCGGGAAAGCACCTGACGGATCGCCGTCGACATCCGTCGGCTCAGAGCTACGGCTACACCGCTCCCCGTCATGAGGGCAAGCAACGTCGCTATGATCAGTGTGGTGGTGACCGTGCTGCTGGCAGCGTCCAGCACCGTGCGCTCTAGCCGCATTTGGCTTTCAGCATTTTCCTTCAGCTTTTCCAGCGTATCGCGCAGGAGAGCAGCCAAAGGTGCGGATTTAGTCTCCATCAGGAACGTGGCCCGATTCCATTCCGAGCTCCCTCGCGAAGCAAACATTTTGGTCGGCAATGGCTCGAAGATTTGGCGTTGTCTCTTTAATTCCGTCCAGAGTTCGGGTTGCCGTCCCATCAGTAGCGATTTTTGCTCATCGATGGATCGATAAGCCTCGTCGTTCATTTGCCACCGCGTCTCAAACTCCGTTCGGTACACATCTTTACCCGTCAATAAGTAGGACCGAATGTTGGCCATGAACGCGGCTAGAGAGTCACGAAAATCAGAGAGCGTCTTAAGTAGTTTCTTTCGATCTGCCGAGGACTCGGTTGATGCCTCTGCATCGATCAACGCCGTGCTTACTTCAAGCATGTGCTTTTCCGCGGGAGCTGCCTCAGTGAGTAACATTTTATAAGAGGGGATATTGTCTTCATGCTGCGCGATGTCCTCGACGCTCTGTTGGGAGGAACGCAAGGACTCGATATTATCTTGGACGATTTTGAACTGCCGCCTGTCTTCAACATCGGAGGTATTGGCGAAGAAGCGTGTGAGCTCGCCAATGGCTTCATCAATGTTCTTCCAGGCCACCGATCGATCGTGTTTGAATTTCTCCGCCTGCTTCGGGTCGTCACCGAGGATAATGTATCCACGTAGAGCAGCGACTGAGTGATTCAAACCGTTCAGCATCCGGTCGCATGCGGTAACGGTGGGAAATGCATGATCCACCACGTTGTCGGCACTGGCATTCATTTGGGCGACTGAGAGGTAAACGACCGTGGCACTTGCCGCCATCAAAAGCAGAACCGCCCCGAATCCAAGTCCAAGTTTTCTGCCAATGGTCATGTAAAGATTCCTGATACTTTCAGTTGAATGAATTTGTCAACGGATTGCATTTTCGGGCAATTACCAATTCCAAACTAAGAATTTGTCAATCGTGAGTCTTGCAGGATCAACTCCATTCTCACGACCAGTCGGTTGTGATCGTACACGCCGATAACCCATTCTGGAGGAATGTTGCCAGCTAGACCGGGTGGAGTTTTGAGCTGGCGGATTGGTACGGTGTAAATCTCGTCGACTTCGCGTGCTACGATTGCGATGCGCCGGCCGGCGGATTCGACGACCAGATAGACGTGTACATCAGCCAGCCCCGATTCTGGAAAACCAAACAGCGCTCCCAAATCCAGTAAGGTAAGAATCGCTCCTCGCCAATGGACGACGCCGAGAAGAAATGGCGGAGCCTTGGGGACGGGCGTGAAATGGTCGAGTGGCTGAACTTCGAGTACATCGTCCAGTGGAAGTCCATAACGCTGAGTCCCTTTGCTGAATGCCATTACAATCAAGGCCGATTCAGCCGAGTCGGCGTCCGCCGATCTCCCGCGCAAGGTCCTAGCCCGAGCAGCGAGCCTTTCAGCCAAAGCTATTGGATCGGCACTCTGTCGCCCAGCATTGACCAGTCGCTCTAGGCTCGCTTGGAG
>CAZFLF010001157.1:0-2763 GCA_964519825.1 uncultured Pirellulaceae bacterium
GGGGTTACTTCCCCGTTATCATCCACATCGAACGGGTTGAACGAATTCTGCCAATCGCTGGCCAATAAATGGCGACTCTCCAGCTTTTCTAGCCGAAGGCCACGGGTGTGGAGCACGTTCCGCAAGCTGCGTTTGGTTCTGCGATGAGCCATGGGAAACCTTTGGGGTCGAGGCTTTCTTGCCGCATGGAGACGCCGTGCGGACAGGATAAAAGTGTTCCGCCCCGCAAGAAACTTGTGAAAGTGAACCGGGGCAGTGTCACGAGATTACGTGCCGGGATAGGCCGAGTCAATTGCCAGCAACGAGATAGGAGATTTACCGCAGCCAGAAATGGGTTGGGGACAACTCAGACGCAATCGGGGCGACTGTCTGACATTTATTGTTTAGCTCGTCGGTGCGAAACATCGACCGTGATCGCGTAGAAGCCGGATCGAGCGGCTTGGCATCATTGTCGACGAGCAACTGCCCCTGGCACCTGTTGACGCTACAGTTGATCCGTAATCTTTGGATCAACTGAGCTGGCGGAGACCAGCGCATTCTTCTGTCGGCGTTGGCGAACGATCAGGGCCGCCGCGAGTCCGGCGATGAGTCCTAGCCCAATTCCGATGATGGGCATTTCAAGAAGAAGCAGCCATCCGACGCTGTTCGGCTCAGACGCCGTAAAGCGCCCGTTGGCTCTCCAGGCGGCTAAATAGTTGACAAATCTCAAGTTTTCAGTTTTCAGGTTGCATTTCATTACGTTTCCGTCCAACAATAGCACCGATTCAGCTCCCGGCTTACTCGGTCCGGAGCAACGCGGCCACAGACGAACCTGCAATTCTGAAATCGGAAAAAAAGATATTGTCGATACGAAGATGTGAACCTGAGGTCGTTTGGATTCATGATGCCTTGCCCATGTCGGCAACGGTAGCAAGTTGTGAATGAGGGCCACTACCATGATTCGTAGCGTGCGACTGGAACGTCTGCCCCCCGATTTGCGGTTTCCAGAGGAAATGACGGCGAAGATCTCCTTCGATGTCGCGTGCCGGCAGTTGCAATTCAACGGGTTCATGAGCAAGACGGACTTTGACAAGCTAGTCCGTTTACACAACGACTTGGCCTATCAGCGGGCGCTCGAACGATTGTTTCAGAGCTGTACTTTCTCCGCATCAGCCCCCGTCCCTTCCCCGCGCCGATTGCCACTGGTATTTGCTGGCGTGGCAACGGCAGCGGTCGCGATGGTGGCGCTCTTCTTCTTGCTCTGGCACTAGCCGCGCATTTTATTCGGCTGCGCACGCCGGGAATAATTTCGCTCGCCGCGGCATCTGGTACTGCAAGAATCCATGCTGACGCCTGGCTCGTCGTATTGGGCGTCGCGCCGCTTACGCGTTGGGAATAGGCGTTGGCGTTTCGTAATCTGGCCGTCTTCTGGCAATGCCAAAGGAGGATACTATGTCGCGCTCGTGGTGCGCCGGGTTGTTGCTGTGTTGGTTATTGGTGGGGGGGATGTGGACGGGTTGTGGCAGAGGCTCCGCCGATTTCGTCCGAAGTACTAGCTCCGCTCAAGGACGGCCCGAGGCCACGGAACCCGCTCGGGGGATCCCGCACCGGTATCAGGAAAACTCTCTGAAGGCTCCCGCCGTGCCGGTCGTGGCAGAGGCAGCACCCACAGAGCCAACCAGAGATTCCTCCGCGCCTGACCGCGGCATCGGCCCGGGCCAAGGAGGCGATAAGTACGCTTACCTCAAGGAAAACGGCTTCATTGCGGTGCGGGATCAGCCACTTTCGACGTTTTCTATCGACGTCGATACGGCGTCCTACTCGAAGACGCGCATGTACCTGATGCAGCAAGGCGTCTTGCCGCCGGTAGATGCGGTGCGGATCGAGGAGTTCGTGAATTATTTCGATTACAACTACGCCCCGCCCACGAATGGCGATCCATTTGCGATGCATGTGGAGGTAGCAGAATGTCCATGGCGGCCGGGACACCAGTTGGCACGCGTCGCGTTGAAGGGGCGCGAGGTCGAGCGGGACCGCCCGCCGTGCAATCTCGTATTCCTCATCGATGTCTCCGGTTCGATGGCTTCGCCGCAGAGAATCGGGTTGGTCAAACAAAGCCTGCGGCTGCTGACGTCGCAGCTCACCGTGCGAGACACCGTGGCGATTGTCGTCTATGCCGGATCCGAGGGGCTGGTACTACCGGCCACGGAAGGTGATCAGCATGCGGAAATTCTCGATGCGCTCGAGCGGCTCGAGGCGGGTGGTTCAACGAATGGCGGTGCGGGGATTCAACGCGCGTACGCGGTCGCCAAGGAGCGTTTGATCCAGGACGGCGTCAATCGCGTGATTCTCTGCACCGATGGTGACTTCAACGTCGGAATAACCAGCACGGGCGAACTCGTGCGTCTGGCGGAAACGGAAGCCCGGGCGGGAATCTTTCTGACGGTACTTGGATTCGGCATGGGCAATCACAATGACGCAATGCTGGAAGAGATTTCCGACAAGGCGAACGGCGCGTACGCGTTCATCGATAACGACGCCGAGGCAAGAAAAGTCTTCATCGATCAGATCAACAGTACGCTGGTGACGATTGCCAAAGACGTCAAGATCCAAATCGAATTCAATCCAGTTCAAGTCGCGGCCTATCGTCTGATCGGATACGAAAACCGGTTATTGCAAGCTCACGAGTTCAACGATGATCGTAAGGACGCCGGCGAGGTCGGTGCGGGGCATACGATCACCGCGTTCTACGAAATCGTTCCGGCCGGAGCCGACGAATCGCTC